>JBBTZY010000135.1:0-10303 GCA_038061115.1 Patescibacteria group bacterium
GCTTTTACTTCATCAAGATTGGTTTTAGGATGATAGCGGAGACCTCCTTTGTAAGGCCCACGAGCCGATGAATATTGTACTCTAAATCCTTCAAAAATTTTTATACTGCCGTTGTCCATTTTAACTGGAAAAGAAAATTGCAAAGTTCTTTCGGGACTTTTTAAACGCTCCCAAATATAATCAGGGAGTTTTAAAAATTCACTGGCTTTATTAAGTTGCGCTAAGGCGTTGGAGAATACTGACATAAAATTAATTTTTAATTATAAATTGTAAATCAAATAAAAATTATTTAAATTCCAAAATATAAGAACCTAAATTTCTAATATCTAATAACTAATAACTAAATTTTGGGATTTGGGATTTGGGATTTTTTAGTAATTAGATATTAGTTATTAGATATTCTGGATTCCCGCCTCCGCGGGAATGACAATTACCATCTCTTACTCCAAACTCTTACCCTTACTTACCCGCCGGCTTAGCTATTCCCCAATCAATATTCACACCTCTAAACCCGCGCGCTTTTTGTAAGTATTCATAACATTTAAGACCAGCGGTGGCGCCCCAACCAGCCGAAATTACAATTTGTTTATAAGAAATGGTAGTAATATCACCCGCCGCAAAAATACCAGCGCGCGAAGTTTCGGCATCGGGTGAAATTTTTATTTGTTTGCGCGCGTCAAGCTCTACAAAACCATCAATCAATTTTGAATTCACTACATAACCCACCTCAATAAAAATTCCATCGGTCTCAATAATTTTGGTTTTAGTTTTATCATTAATATCATTTACCACTACTTGGTGTACGCGAGTATCACCTTTAATTTCTTGCACCTCGCTATTTAAAACCAACTCAATATTTGGTTGTTGTAATTGTTCTACTAAAATTGCTTCGGCTTTAAAATCGCTACTACGATGAATTAAATAAACCTTCGGACAAATTTTAGCGAGTAGTAATGCGCCATCAACTGCCGAATTACCACCACCCACTATGGCAATATTTCGATTTTTAAATAATGGTCCATCGCAAGTTACACAATAACTTACCCCCTTACCACCAAATTCAGATTCACCAGGTACATTCAAATGTCGATGAGTTAAGCCATAAGCCAAAATTACTGACCAAGCGGTAAATGTTTCGGTGTTGGTAATAACTTCATAATACGGCACACCTTTTTCATCTTGCCCACCTTCTTTGGTTGAAATTACTTCGGCCGCCACAATCTTAGTACCAAATTGTTCAGCTTGTTTTTTAAATTGACTCATTAAATCAGGGCCAGTTATTAAACCAACTCCCGGATAATTTTCAATTTCTTCGGTGGTTGCGGCTTGACCACCAATGTCTTGGCTAACCAAAAGTGTCTTCATGGCGCGCCGTGAAGTATAAATCGCGGCGGTGAGCCCTGCGGCCCCACCACCAACGATTATGGTGTCATAAATTATTTTTTCTTCCATAAATTATTTCTGTCATTCCCGCGGAGGCGGGAATCTACAATTAAATTAAACCTTCGTACAAATCATTCCATTCTGAATTATTATTTTCTATTAGCTTAATTTTCCACTCGCGTTTCCATTTCTTTAATTGTTTTTCTCGTGCGATAGCACTAACAACATCCATAGTTTCTTCATAATATACTAATCTGTGCACTTTATATTCTTTAGTAAAACCATCAATTAAATCATTCTTATGTTCATACACGCGTCGAATAAGGTTATTGGTAACACCAATGTACAATGTACCCTTTCTAGTGCTGGCGAGTATATAAACATAATATACATTCGACATATTTTTGTGGATCCCCGCATACGCGAGGATGACAACTATATTATATATGTTTATTCAACATTTCCAACAACTTCTCCTTACTCTGCACCCCAACAAATTGTTCCACCACTTGCCCGCCTTTAAAAATCATTAAAGTGGGGATACTTAAAACATTAAAACGCCCCGCGCTTTCCGAATTGTCATCCACATTCAATTTAACCACTTTCATTTTAGTGACATCAATTTCTTTGGCGAGTTCTTCTAAAATTGGCCCTTGTACACGACACGGCCCACACCACGGCGCCCAAAAATCTACCAACACTGGAACTGTGGCTTGTAAAACTTCTTGATCAAAAGATTGATCGGTTAAAATTAGTTCAGACATAAGTTTATTTAATTAAAGGTAAGGACTAGATAAAAATTTTATTTAAAGTATGAATTTATAATAAATACTAAAATTTGTCCCGAAGTTAGAAGTTAGAAGTTAGAAGTTAGAAGTTAGAATTAGTGCTGTACTTATCGAGATTCTATATTCTAGCTTCTAGATTCGAAACATTTGTGATTGTTTAAAACTCCTGTATTCGATTTTTGATTTTAAACACGATCTAAGTTATTCTAAATAATTGTTGTACTATTTTCTCCAGGTCATTTATTTTACCACTATTTTTTCCAGAACCAAAACAACCCTCGGCTTCGGCTTGTAAAAGCAAAGTCCCAAGCTTTTGAAGTGACGCACGCGCCGCCACAATCTGTTGAATCACCTCACCGCACACCCGTCCTGACTCCACCATACGCTTAATGCCGGCCACCTGCCCTTCGGTACGCGCTAATTGATCGTGAATTAATTGTGGATTACAAACTTGTTTTTGCATATACTAGATACTAGTAGGTAGTATATAGTACTAGAGAAAACTTGTCAAATAGCATTTTTGGGTGTAATATATTAATAAATAAAATAAATGGTAATCTACAATCTACAAAAATATCAAAGGATACAAAATGTCTAAAAGAAAAAAATTAATACAAAAATTAAAAACCGCGATATTATGCTGGAACGGTGCTTGCTTAATGAATTTTGACCCTGACAACGACGGAAATCCTAGATTTCAATTAACCCCATTTACAATCAATACTGTATTGTGGCTAATTAACAACTGTGAGGGGCGAGATGGGGTTAAAATAGTATTCAAGTTGCATACTTCTACTTTATTACAAACAAAAATAAGAGATGTAGAAAAATTTATTAAAATAACAAAAACTCAGGAATACGACTTTTCCTCAAGCCGTGATGATTCTATACCACATGAATGCCCACACCACGCCCTTGCTTTTGAAAGGATACTAAAAGAGCTTGGTTATAGATTCTCATGCTATGATGACGTCTCTGGGAGTACAGTTTTTGTAGAGTTTTCACGAGTTAATTGCAGAGAAGCGACGAATTTAACAGACCTTTATACAACTTCAGTATTCAAATATTTTATTGCATTGTAGAATTGTTCCACGTGGAACAATTTGACCCAATAATTCACAAAAGCCGAGACCACAATGATCACGGCTTTTTTATTTTTGGCTAATATTAGTGGCTGTGCCATTCATAGCTCGCACTAATAAACAGTGTATGTTATTTAGTAGCCCATCCTTCGCTAAAGCTATGGAGGGCATTCTTCGCTCGCTAGAGCGAAGAATGGTGGACCCGGCGGGACTCGAACCCGCGGTCTCATGCATGCCATGCAGGCGCTTTTCCTCTAAGCTACGGGCCCTTATGTAATAACCTCGATAATTTTTAAAATATCAATAAATACTTCACTAGAAAAGTAATCAATGCGACAAACACCTTTATATTCTAAATTTTTTGATACCTTGCCTATTGTTCTTTTATCTATCAATGCTTTATAAAACTGCGTTTTGGGTATTTTTGTAATATCAGACCAAAAAGATTCTAATTCATTAGTTTTTTGATCTGCCCTGCATTGTAATGTGCATCTAAACCTATTTTCATCAATCTTATAGCAAAACCTTAACAATTTTAAAAATAAAACTATTATATTCGGATTTGAATTTGCAAATACTAAAGCTGATCGTTTAATATCCTTCGTACCCTCACCTAAATACAATGCAGATATAATAAGTTTTGCTATATCTTGGTTATCTAAAAATTTTTTTAAATACAGATTTTTGTTTAGTACTGACTTTAAATACTCACATCTATTAACTCTTTTAATCTTTAATGCCTTATTACGGGCAAGAACCAAACTTGCACTAATTTTATCTCTTATAATATTTCTGCTGTTTTCTTCTAATTTTATACTAGTCAACCATGAAGATAATGTGCTTTTGGAAATTTTTACATCTAACAAATTTAAAATTTCAGAGTACGTCTTTCCTTGTTTCCTCAATTCAGTGGCATAATTTTTAACATTTTGTTCCATAATTTAAGTGTACCATAGAACAATACAATGTCAAATAGATTCTATTATTTTCTAAAATTGTTCCACGTGGAACAATTTGATCACTTAGGATCTATTTTTTGCTTAAATAACGAATTAAATACGTTTTTCAACAAATCTATCCACACCTTCATGGGGAAAAGTACTACTGCCCTAAAAACCCGTTTAAACCTTATTTTTGGCTGTTTTATTAATCGCCAGAGCCACTCTAATCCTAATTTGCTAAATAAAATTGGTGGCTTATCCACAAGTCCAGCCCAATAATCCAATGTGCCACCAATTCCTATCCCAACCTTAACCGGCAACTGTGGTAAATAGTGTTTTAACCACATTTCTTGTTTTGGGTGACCAAAGCCAACTAATAATATATCTGGTTTAGTTTGTTTTATTAAATCCAATAATTTTTCATTCTCTAAATCATTCAGGGGGTATTTATCACCCTTAAAAAACTGTGGGCCGGAGTGAGATCCAACTATCAAACTTCTACAGTAGTGTACACTTTCGTTCTTTAAATTCTCAATTGCTTTACTTAGTATATCATTATTTTGTGTTCCTGTCAAGAAAATGGTATAATTATTATCCTTTGATCTTTTAACCAACTCCTCTGCTAAAATTCTACCAATAACACGTCCAAATTTTAAAGGACGACCCAAAAACCAAGCGGCAAGATTAACTCCAAAACCGTCTGGCACAACTAATTCAGCTGATTGTAAAATGTCCTTATAAACTTTATTTCTACGCGCTTCAAGTAATATCTCTGGATTCGCTGTAATAATTAGTTTACCAGAACTATTAGATAACACAATATCCTTAATTTTAGCCAAAACACCTTCTAACCCAAGATCGTGAATCGGAACGCCAAAAATGGTGAGGTTTGTATTGTTCATACGATTGTTGGGCTATAAAACACACAATGTCCCGACAGCTGTGGCTGTGCCATTTGTAGCTCGCCAAATTAAGATTCGTTTTATGTTTGGTGTAGCCCTTCTTCGCCAAGGCTACGAAGGGCATTCTTCACTCTGACGAGCGAAGAATGGTGGACCTAGGGAGAATCGAACTCCCGCCTCCGCAATGCGAATGCGATGTCATACCACTAGACTATAGGCCCAAAATGCCCTCGGAGGGAACCCCGAAGAACCTCGCCGAAGCTCGGTCTACGGGGTGCGGTTGAACCCCGCTTCACTACTAAAAATTAATGTCAGTAAAGTTTCATGCCCTCGGCACGAATCGAACGTGCATCTATCCCTTAGGACGGGACTATTCTATCCGTTGAACTACAAGGGCAGATGATTTTAAAATCCTAAATCCTAATCCGCCAGCTGGTGGACTAAATCCTAAAAACTCAAATTCTTATTGTAATTGACTATTTATTTTATCGATTATAGTAAAAAAGTCAACCCTCATCTAACTCTTTGATTTTTTATTTCAACTTTGACTTAACTATTGTAGCATACTACAATAGCTTTGCTCATTATTTAGTTTATATTTTATGTTTAAAAATGATAATAACGGATTAGAAACGATAATTGGCCCAAATGTTAAGGTGGAGGGTGATTTTGTTAGTCAGGGTAATATGTCAGTGGAGGGAATTGTCAGTGGTACAATTTCCACGGCTGGTAATTTATACATTGGCGAACAAGCGAAAGTAACAGCCAATGTGGAAGCGGGTAGTGCTCAAATTGCTGGGCACTTGAAAGGTAATGTGGTGGTACATGAAAAATTAGAATTAACTCCAACCAGCCAAGTGCAAGGCGATGTGTCGGCTAAAATTTTAGTGGTGATGGAGGGCGCCCAAATTAACGGGCACTACCAAATGGGGTCAGTGCCACAAACTGCAAATGTCAAGGAACGTGGTAAAAAAATTGCGAGCGCTGAATAATTTTTTAATTACTTGGTGCTATGGGGTATTTTTATTTATACGATAATTTTTTGCAAGATCGTGCTTACGCCACTCAATTAATTCGTTTGGAAAATATTTTAACGGATTTAAGTTTGCAAGGTCGAGTGGGGCGACTTTCTTTATTAAAAAGTATTCGTGATTTGATTAGCGGCGCTGTGCGTGACGGCGCTAGCACTTTAGTGGCGGTAGGTAATGATGATACTTTAAGTCGCTTGATTGAAGTAGCGGCGGATTTCAAAAAAATTACAGTTGGTTTTATTCCACTAGGCACTAAAAACCAAACTTTGGCTAAACTACTTGGTATACCTTTAGGGATTCTAGCTTGCCAAACTTTATCTAATCGTTTAATTCAAACTATTGATTTAGGAAAAATTAATGGTCAATTTTGGTGGCAAAAAATTGAAGGGGTGGGAGAATTTAAAATTACAATAGATCAAAAATCGCAAATTACCTTAACTGGCAAACAAAATATCGTGATCGGAAATTTTGGTGATTTAATATTAAATGACAATAATTTTTTATTTAACCCCCAAGATAATTTATTGGAAATAATAGCGAGCTACCAGTCAACAAAAAAATGGTGGAAAAAATCAGCCACCAATTCCTTGTCAATTTTACCAGCTAAAAATTTGAAACTTACAGCGCTTGGCGATAATATTTTATTAAAAGTAGATAGTTTTAAAACTGTTAAAACCCCAGCTATAATTGCAATCGCGCCTGAAAAAATTCGACTAATTGTCGGTAAAAAAAGAATTTTTTAAGATAGTTCCGAAACCAAACCAATTGGTGCGGCCACTATTTTTGACCAATTATCTTCAATCACCATCGCATTATTTGTAATCTTAATCACCTGACGAGGTGAGATTAAAATTTTTTTTTGCCATAAATTAACTAATTTAAACTTTGGTTTAAGGTGATAACAAATAATTTGTTGACTTAATAAATCAACTTCAATATTAACCACTCGACCAACGTAAAAACCTGCCGCTGTGTAAACTGGTAAATTAAACAGTAGTGACGTTTTTATCATGAGAACGTAAACTTAAAAATTGTTGTAAAACTGTTAATAGTGTTAAGGCCAACCAATATAACATTAAACCGCCCGGTAAAGTAAATCCAAAAAATACTGTTAGAGCTGGTGCCATGTAAAGCATTTGCTTACTCATTATTTTAGAAATATTAGCTGAGCCAGCCGCTTCTATATTAGGTGGAGTGGTAATGGCGCTCATTTGTTTGGCTTGCCAAAATTGCGCGAGTCCGGTAATTATGGCCAGTGGCCAATTTGGTTTTGATAAATCAAGCAAACCATTTAGCCACATCACGTCAATTTGTCCGGGGTTTTGAATAAATGGATAAAGCAAATTAATATCCAGTGTTTTGAAACTACTCATTAACACTTGGTAAAGCGCAATTAAAAAAGGCAGTTGAATTAAAATTGGCAAACATGATGATAGTGGACTAACCTTGCCTTCTTTATAAACACTCATCATAGCGCGCGACAATTCTTCTTTATTATCTTTATATTTTTCCTTTATCTCATTTATTTTAGGCTGAATAGTTTGTAATTGTTTTTGAGCCAGTAATGATTTGTGTGACAATGGCCATAAAATTAATTTAATTACAATTGTTAGGCCAATAATAGCCAGGCCAATATCTTGACCCATTAAATTATAAAGCCCAACTAAAATATTAAGTAGGGGTTGAAAAAAAATTGTCGTCCAAATATTCATGATTTATATTATTAGTTATTAATCATCAGTTCACAGTTTTAAATAATATAACTATGAATTAATGACTAATCACTATTTTATAGGGTCGTAGCCGCCGTCGGACCAAGGATGACAACGAACAATCCTTAAAACTCCGTACTTTAAACCTTTTTTAGAACCGTGTTTAATGATTGATTGTTTGGTATATTCTGAACAACTGGGATAAAATTTGCACCCCAATCTGCTATTTAAAAACCTTATCCAACTATGATCAGGTGACAAAATTACCTGATATAAATTTATTGCTAATATTAGGCAATTTTTTGCTAATTTTATAAAATTTTCCCTAATCTTAGCCATTTTAACAGCAATTGGTATAAAAATATTATTTTCCCTAATCTTAGCCAAATTATTAGAGCTACCCCACAACCGCATGTTTAATATATTTTTTTATATCTCCATACTCCATTTTTTCAATATTTGAGGTTATTTGAACAACAATTAACCAATTTTTTGGAGGGATATTGCCCTTAAATTCCCTTAAAATTGCCCAAATTCTGCGTTTATATAAATTACGCAACACTGCTTTATTTGTCACTTTTTTTGACGCCACGACTGCAATTTTTGTATTTATTGGATTATTGGTTTTAAATTGACGCCATACAAAACCTGGGTAACGTTTAAAATTACCCCGCTTATAAACTAAGGTAAAATGGGACGGGGCGACTAAGTGCCACGACCGAGGTAGCATACCCAGAATATCAACTTCACTACGCCAAAATAAGGCGTAATTCAGTTGATTGATTAATGATTAAACTGTAATTTATAAACAACATTCTGGGTAAGTTGTAGTTTGGCGAAAGCTTAAGTGAAGTTGTATTACTGGGCATAATTTAAGCGGTTAAACGGCGACGTCCTTTGGCGCGGCGACTTCTCAAAACCTTGCGCCCACTAGTGGTGGCCATTCGTTTTTTAAAACCATGACGCTTTAACCTTTTAACTTTTTTAGGTTGAAATGTTCGTTTGGGCATAAAATATTAACAAATAAATAAAATATATTTAAGTATTATTATATTACCATAAAAATTGATTTTTATCAACCCTACAACATTTTTTATACTTCGTCCACACTTTATTCACATTTCATAAACATTAATTAATTAAACTTAATTTTTTAATCTGTGTATAATTAACCTAACGAGGATTAAAATTCATAATTAGCAAAATAAAACAATATGACAAACGAAGAACTTTGGCGAGCGGCTTTAGGTGAGTTAGAATTGTTGATTAGTAAGGCCAATTTTACAACTTGGTTTAAAAACACTGGTATTATTAGTTTATTAACAATGAGGTGGTAGTAGGGGTGCCTAACGCTTTTACTAAAGCTTGGCTTGAAAATAAATACCACCAATACATAATTAAGGCATTGCAAGGAATTAGTGGGGGGCAAATAAAAAGTATTATTTACCAAGTGCAAACCAACATAACACCCACCCCCAATAATTACATCACCAACACACCAACTTCAACAACACATACTAAAACCGAAATACCCGAACCAATTACTGCTACTAATAATTTTGGTTTAAACCCGCGTTATTTATTTGACTCCTTTATAATTGGAAAACACAATGAATTGGCTCGCGCCGCGGCGATGGCCTGCGCTCAAAACCCCGGCCAAACTTATAATCCTTTATTTATTTACGGTGGAGTGGGGTTAGGTAAAACCCATTTAATGCAAGCAGTGGGGCACGAAATTTTACGCCAAAACCCCAACAAAAAGGTGATTTATACCCCTTGTGAACGATTTACTAATGAGTTTATACAAGCGATTGGGAGCGGTAAAATGGAAAAATTTAAGAATACTTACCGCACAGTTGATTTATTGTTAATTGATGATATTCAATTTTTGTCTGGTAAAGAGGGTACCCAAGAAGAGTTTTTTCACACTTTTAATGCCTTACACCAATCCAACAAACAAATCGTTATCAGCTCTGACCGACCACCTAAAGCCATTCAGGCCCTTGAAAACCGCCTAATATCACGTTTTGAGTGGGGAATGATTGTTGATATAGCACCGCCCGACCTTGAAACTAGAATTGCAATTTTAGAAAGTAAGTGTCGTGATCGTGGTTTAATTTTAGAAAAAGAGGTGGTTCAGTTTTTAGCCACCTCAATCCAACAAAACGTACGTGAACTTGAGGGGTCTTTAAATCGTTTGATTGCCCACCAACAACTCCATAACCAAAAAATAGATCTAGAGTTGGTTCAGCAACTCGTTGGTACTTTATACCAAAGTAAAAACACTTCGGCGTTGACCTCAAAAAAAATTATTCAAACAGTGGCTGATTATTATGATTTAAAAACCGAAGAGTTGACTGGTGTTAGTCGCAAAAAACACCTAGTAACACCTCGCCAAGTAGTAATGTATTTAATGCGCGAAGAAATGAAGGCATCTTTTCCAACTATTGGACAAGAGCTTGGT
>JBBTZY010000136.1:0-2841 GCA_038061115.1 Patescibacteria group bacterium
AAATAGACGTCAAACCCCAATGCTTGGCATTGGGGTCTCCATCGCGCTTGACAAAATCGCCAATAATGCCTAATATCTAAGTAAAATTACATAGTTCATTAAAAATTGAAAGGTATAATATGCCCACACGACTTTGTGCGCCGATTGATGTTCAGATTGAAGTTACAGAATTATGTAACCAAAACTGTTCCCATTGTTATAATTATTGGCGGCCTGTGAATTTGAATGATAGCGCGAAAAGTTTATCATTACCAGCTATTAAGCGAATTATAGACCAGTTAGTAATTAACCAAGTTCCATTTATTACTATAACGGGTGGCGAGCCATTTGTGAAAAGAACGGAAACTTTTGAACTTATTAAGCTTGCTGAAGAAGCAGGAATGCACATATCAATAAATAGTAATTTTAGTTTGATAAATGCTTTAGATATAGATTTTTTAGCGGGACGAAAAAATTTATCAATGTTGGTTAGTCTGCTTTCCGCTGAAGCGGAAGAACATGAGCGACTAAGTAATTCTCCAAAGGGAAGGTTTGGCCAGGTTATTACAAAATTACAAATGGCTATAAGTAAGGGAATTTCTATTGGTGTGAATATGGTTATCCGCAAAGATAACATTCATGCGATGTTTGACACTGCTACGCTTGTAAAGAAATTAGGGGCGCGTAGTTTCTGTGCCACAAGAGTTTTGCCAAATGTTGCAGGTGGTGACAGTTCGTTTCTATTATCACCCGAAGATATCCTTCTCTCCTTAGAGGTATTAATGAGAATAGAAAAAGAATTAATGATTCCCGTTGATATTTTAGGATGCTATCCCAAATGTTTATTGGTCGGAACGCAATTTTTTAAGAGATTCTATCACAGAATATGTGTTGCTGGTTGTACTACATTAACTATTGGTGCGGATGGTGCTATGAGACCCTGCTCCCACGTGGATGTTAGTTACGGTAATATACTAAATGAGCCACTTGAAGTGGCTTGGGATAGAATAGATGTTTGGAGGGTTGGTAAGTTTTTTCCCACCAATTGTCTATCTTGCTCGCTTCTAGATTCTTGTAGGGGTGGCTGCCGTGTCAATAATCAAGATTCGATTTTATCGAAGGATGATATGCATATAGCTAGACATCGGTTAGACGAGTTTGTCATTACTGATCTTAAGCCGGATGTAATTAATGAGGTAGTAGAGGTACCTGGTATATTAGTAGTTCATCCTAATACAAAATTTCGCAAGGAGTCGTTTGGATCTACTGCGTATCGAGATGATTTTCCAACTATTATTCTTTTAAATAACAAAGTTACTGAATTTTTAAAGCAGGTGCTTTATCATAAGAAAGTAATGACGTTTCCTGAATTTTTACAGTATTCGGGAGTAACCAGTGATGTGGAAGAGAAAAGTGTAAAAAATTTGTATAAAAAACTCTATCGTAAAAAAATATTAGTTGAACCAAAACAGGAAGGAGGTGATAAAAATGAACAGCCAAGCTGAAACTATTGCAGTAGATAGCCGTGAAAAAATTTTCGCGAGTGTGCCGCTCTTTACTGATGAAATGTCCGACAGTAACGAAAGCGGAGATTGCAGTTGCGTTGATTGTGATGGTAATCCATGCGATGGTAAATAAAGCTGAGGCATGGGGAATGGTAAAACCGTTCCCTATTTTTTTACCAATTTTTTTTCTATAACTGACAGGAGTTTATTTTTTTTTATATCAAAGTTTTTGGCGAGGAATTGTATGAAATCATAGGAAGGTTTGTAGATGGAAATTATTTTTAAAATTTTCTTTGGACCAAGGTATTTTATAAGAAACAACACACAAAGTCCGCTGTTATTATAGGCGTGGTATTTATCTGCAAGCGTTTCCCATTTTTTCATAAAAAAGTCATAGCGTTTGTTGGGTTTTAACATATGCCAATCTTTTGTTGAAATATATGGGAGATAAATTTGATTGGCTAAATATACAGAGATGCCCTCTTTTACCCAATCTGGCAAAAGAGGGTTGAGCAGATTTGTATAAATATGGGCGATTTCATGGGTGAGTATTTTTGTTATAGTTTTTGTGGAAGATAGTTTTTTACTGCTGGAATTTATAAATATTTTTGAGATAGATCCATTTTGAATAAATGCAATTAACCAATCAGGATCATTTTTTTTACCCGCTAGTCTTAAAAATTTTTTTCTACTAGATAATAAAAAGAAAGATATAGATTTTGGTGCTTTGGGAAAAAAAATATTTAATTTTTTTATACTAAATCGTATCGCATTTTCATAATTAAGAATTGTATCCGAATCAGACCATAAGAAAATTTTTACACCAAATGCAATAAATGATTTAGTCAACGTGAAATTATAATTTGAAATTCTACTAGTTGCCTTAGGCGTAGTATGATATATTTTTTTTAGTTCAGACATATCTTAAGTATAGTTTAATTATAAAGTAGTAACAATGGGTTAGAAAATAACTAAAGGTAGTTTTAATGACTGTTTTTAGCAATACTTCGTTTGTGTTAAACTATGTTTATGCGTTACTATGCCGACCTTCATATTCATTCGCGATTTGCGCGGGCTTGTTCACCACAGCTCACTCCAGACAATATTGATCTGTGGTGCAGGATTAAAGGTTTGCAAATTGTGGCAACTGGCGATTTTACCCATCCTAAATGGTTTAGTGAGCTAGAGCAAAAGTTGGAAGCTATTGGTAATGGTTTGTATCGATTAAAATCTGAATTTAGAATTAATGATCCGCGTTTTACACCAGTAAGTCAAATTGCTCCACAATTTATTTGCGGTACTGAGGTAGCTTGTATTTATAAACACGAGGGGAAAGTTAGGCGCGTGCATCATTGTA
>JBBTZY010000137.1:0-3949 GCA_038061115.1 Patescibacteria group bacterium
ATTTACGCGCCCAGTTTGGAAATTGTAGCTAAAATAAATCAGGAATTTGAGCACAGGGGTAAAAATTTAAAAGCTGATGGGCGGCCAATACTAGGATTATCTTCGCAAGAATTACTGCAAATAATTTTGGAGATTGATGAGCGTAATTTTTTAATTCCAGCGCACATTTGGACACCGTGGTTTGCAATTTTTGGCTCTAAGTCGGGCTACAATTCAGTGAAGGAGTGTTTTGGTGATTTATCTAAACATATTTTTGCTTTAGAAACTGGCTTGTCATCTGATCCGACAATGAACTGGCGCGTGTCGGCTTTGGATAACTATGCTTTAGTTTCTCATTCCGATGCTCATTCTTTGCCTAACCTTGGCCGCGAAGCCGATATTTTTGAGGGTCAGGAATTATCTTTTGATTTAATTAAGCAGGCCTTGCAAAATGGTAATCCACAGGCACGGGTCAAAGCATTATTAAATAATATGCCCCGAACCACTTTGGGTTCAGGGCACCGTCCCAACCTAGGTGGGGGTTTAGTAGGTAAAAATAGAAATACTGGCAACCAATCACTTGGGCAATTAAGTTTGGTTGGGACGGTGGAATTTTTTCCAGCCGAAGGAAGGTATCATTTTGATGGGCACCGTGATTGTAAAATTAAAATGTCGCCTAAGGAATCAGCTAAGCATAAAAATATTTGTCCCAAGTGCGGACGTGTTTTAACTATTGGCGTTTTAAATCGAGTAGAGGAATTATCTGATCGATCAGTAAATCACCAACCAAGTGGCGCGTTACCATTTACTAGTTTAATTGAGTTAGATAAAGTTATTGCAGAAAGTTTAGGTGTAAAAGGACGCACAAATAAAGCGGTAGCTAAAGAATACTGGCAATTAGTGTCGCTGGGTGGTAGTGAAATGAATGTTTTAATGAATTTAGATTATGAAAAATTGGCTAGTATTAGCCAAGAAAATGTAGTAGAAGCAATCAAACGTTTGCGTGAAAGAAAAGTAGAAATTGAGCCGGGTTATGATGGTGAATATGGTAAAGTAAAACTTTTTTTTGATAAAGAAAGTTAGAACAAAAAAGTTTGTTTGATTAAGCAATTAGCGTGGGGCTCTTAGCTGGTAGTGATTTATTATTATAAAAAACACCCCGAGCGATAGTCGAGGGGGTGTTTTTAAGTAGTATAAAGACAAAATACTAGATGCGCTTCTTGCCACCTTTTTTTGCCTTCTTAGCTTTTTTCTTAGCTGCCATGTGTCTCACCTCCTATCTATTATATAAGACACATTCGTGAGCTTCATAAAAATATTTTATGGTTAGCTCACCAATGCACGCGCTAGCGCGTTAGATACCTTTATTATAAAACATTTATTTGTAAACCACAAGCCTGTGGAAAACTTTTTTGATGAAATAAAAATTATTTTTTGGAAAATAAAATTGAAATTAAGTATAAATAAAAAATGGACTCATTTAATGAATCCATTGGAGTACTTATTTTTTAGCCAAGTGTTAATGGCAATTACAGCAGCAAAACATAATTCCTGATCAGAAGAATAATCTATATTATGTGAACTAAACTCTTCTTTTTTGTCAGCACTTTTGTTTCTATTCCATTCTAACCAGCGACCACTGGAGGCTACTTGTATAAAAAATAATTTTTCGGTAATAGTGACTTGGCTCGAGTAGATATCTTTTTGGCGAATATAATTATGCACTCTATTTAATTCAGTTGAGACATAGTTATTCAGCTCTGCCAGATCATTTTTGTTAATAGATTCTAATTTTTGTTTAAACCAAGGATAAATTTGTCCGCCGATAGCATAACCACTATTAGTTTGTCCGCCGTCAAATATGACAAAGGAAAGTGTTTGTTCGTGCCAAGTAGCATCATCAAAAAATTCTTTGTAATAATACATTTGTTCGACTACATAGTAAGTTGACAAATAAACAGTGGTTATCATTTGTCGCATTATCATGGAATCACATGGCTGTGGAAAAGTAAAAATATAAGACACATACTCTTCACTCTCTTGATATTTTTTAAAACAACCATTAAGACCAAACATAGAATCGGTAATCTCAAATTTACCAAGAAAGGAGTACTTGTTTGTTAATGGATTTTCAAGCTGAAAGTTAATAAGCGGATTTGATGTGTTATTAAAGAATTTTTTATTGATTGTTACAATGTAGGAATCTTCTTTAAGTATAATGTCAAAGATCATTTTGTTTACCTGTGTTTTATTTTTAATTTTTGTGAAAGATAAAAGGTAGGTGGCTGTGCCATTCGAAGCATCAACCCGTGCGCAGAATTAAATGTCATATAGCCCTTCTTCGCCGAGGCTACGAAGGGCATTCTTCGCTAGTGCGAAGAATGGTGGACCCTACCGGGCTCGAACCGGTCACCTCTGCCTTGCAAAGGCAGCGCTCTACCAAATGAGCTAAGGGCCCAAGTTTTAACAAATGGCAAATAGCCAATAGCAAATAGAATTAAAGTTATGTTAGTATTTTATCCACCAAAAAATGGTGAAAGTTTTGTAAATAAAAATGGTTGGAGTAAGTTAGTCATTACTGAATAGCCAATTACGATAATTATAATACCTAGGAGTTTATAAAAAATTCTAGTACCACCTTCAGTACCCAAATGTTTTTCCGCCCAATAAACAGAACCGAAATTAGCTACAATCCATTCAGTTTTCCAAACCAATAAAAATCCGGCAATAACTATAACTAATCCGAGGATGATGTTGGACATAACATTTAAAATCCAAAATTCTAAATCCCTGCCTACCGGCAGGCAGGCGAAATCCCAAATAAATCCCAATAATTAAAATAGAAATGTAAATTATTTGGTTGTGTGGTCGAAGACCATGAGTGAACGAAGTGAGTCGAATGGTGCGCGCTTAGGGATTCCTCTTCCCCCAAAATTTAGCAATGCTTTGGCATAAGCTAAATTTTTCCCTGCCTACCGGCAGGCAGGCTCCAGAGCCCGGGTCATCTAAAACATGAAGCAGTTCATGTTTTATTTGTACCCTTCGAATCCTTAATTACCTAATAAATTAGGGTGGTGCGCGCTTAGGGATTCGGACCCCAGACCTTCTCGGTGTAAACGAGACGCTCTAACCAGCTGAGCTAAGCGCGCGTAAATATTTATAACTAATGGCTGTGCCACGTGAATCGAGTTATTATTTGGTAGGTAGTCACGTAAAAATTTCGTTTGGTAACTAGATTTTTACGTGGTGCCCAGAGAGGGACTCGAACCCTCAATCCCTTACGGGCGCTACCACCTCAAGGTAGTACGTATACCAGTTCCGTCACCTGGGCCTAAATTTTTTTAAATCCTCTGGCTTGTGGCCACCTCCTTTAAAAAAGAGGAATATTTTTATTTAGCAGTATAGTCGGGTATTGATTTAAAAGAAAATAAATTTAGGTACTGTTAAGTTAACCTAAATTCATCATAACTGATTATAATAATCTTACAATCCCCGCGCAATTACTTTTTAGTAGCTACTTCGTGTAATTTCTTATTATATTTACGCAAATGGAAAAGTTTAGCGCGACGTACGCGATAAGTTTTTACTACTTCAATTTGAGAAATTACTGGGGAAGATAATGGGAAAATTCTTTCTACGCCTACACCATGTGATTCTTTGCGTACGACAATTGTGCGGCTAGCTGGCGTAGCCCCACTTTTATCTAGTACTATGCCTTCAAAAATTTGGATACGCTCTTTTTCTTCACCCTTGGTATTGGTTTCTTTGATTTTTAAATGCACGCGAATTAATTGGCCAGGTTTAATTTGGCTTAAATCGGTCACGGTTTTTGGAATAGCTTTAGAATTTGATTTACTTTCAGTCATAAAATATAGAGAAATAAGAATAATTATTGCTTAATAATAGTAGCGATTTTGTGTAATATTGTCAAGAGTTATTGGCTCTACGCTAAATAGTGTGGTGGATAACT
>JBBTZY010000138.1:0-17473 GCA_038061115.1 Patescibacteria group bacterium
ATTTAATTATGATGATAAAAGATAATGAATACGTGGAGTTGATTTAAGCGGCGGGCAACTTACGGCTAGCCAAATTTTATTTAATAAACGCGTCACAGAAATTAAAAATTTTTTTGCTTCAACTAAACTTGAATTAAATAAAATACCATCTCCTACTCAACTAAAAACCTTGGCGGATAAGATTTTCACCAAAACCAACCAACAATCAAAAATTTTAGTTGCTCTTCCCAACCAATCAGTTATTATGCGCACAATTGAGGTGCCAAGTAAAATTAAACAGCCAGAAAAATATGTGGCTGAAGAAATTAAGGGTATACTAGGTGCTAGCGAATTAAATTTTACTATTAGTTGGCAATGGCTAAAAACCAATAACAATTCGCTGACTAAAACTGCTTTACTAGTCGCGGCTGATCAAAAAATAATTAATGATTATTTTAAAAATTTACAAACTAGCAACTTAACACCGCTTAGTTTAGAGCCAGCGCCAATAGCCCTAGTGCGAGCCGTAGCTTATTTAACTAACCATTTGTCTGGCTTGCAACTTGCCATTTACGCTCGAAATAATGATATAACAATAGTAATTTTTGACCAAAATTCAATCTACACTTCAATTATAATTAATATTCCTGGCGACACTAAAAAATCAAAAAATATTTTAAACGCTATTCACGCCGCTTTAGCCCAATACGAAGAATTGGTTGGATATTTTCCGAAAATAGAATGTGCTTGGTATGCGGGTGAAAATATATCGGCCACTGTTTTTAAAACTACCGGCATTAAACAATTAAAAATAAAATTCCTAGCCCTGCCAACTGTTAAGTTAAAATTTGACTCTAAGGTTAATAAAAAGAATTTTCTAGGGTTAGGCCTCGTTACCTTGGGTACGGCTTTGAAATTTACTTAAATGAAACACTTAAGCGACATAAATTTAATTCCTGAACCACTGTTTAATAAAATAATTAATCAGCGGTTAATTATTTATTCACAAATTACCGGCCAAGTAATTATTATTTGTTTGTTAGTTTGGGCTACTTTACTACTCGCGGTCGCAAGTGTTTTAAGTAGGCCTAATATTATTTACAATACCGAGCAAGCTAAATTAATTAGCGAGGTTGAAAGTTTTAATAAACAAATAAACACCATAGCAACTATTCAAGCTAATACCACTACTATTACCCCTATTTTACACAAAATACTAAAATCAATGCCAAAGGAGATAAATATTTCGCAATTAATTTGGACTAATAATAACAATGAATTAATTATAAACGGTACCTCAAAAAATTTAACAGTCCTTAAAGCTTTTGAACAAGCGGCTAAAAATGATTTTGGCTTAAGCGAATTGACAAGCACAATGTTAACTCCAGAACGAATTGTTTGGCAGGCGATTTTTAAAATTAATTAACAAAATATGATAAAAAATAATAACTGGTTACTTATTACCCTATTAGCCACAACTTTAATTATTCTAGGTGTAATTATGCCGACTATTTTTTGGTTGAGTAAAAATTTTAATTTTACAAAAAAATTGCACACCACTATAACAAATTATTATATCACCGAACAAACCTACGCTAAAATTCTAACGGACTATAAAAATTATTCAACTAGTCAGGAATCTTTAAACAAAATGTTAGCCACCGAACAAACCTTATCAGAATTAGATAAAGAACTTAATTTATTAGCTAAAAAAAACCAGCTCGACCTACAATACAACTGGGGTGAAACAAAAACGGCTACCCTGTCTTACAAAAATTTAAAAATAAGCACTTCTGGCAACGCTTCAAATATTTTAAATTTTGTAAATGCTTTAGAAAACTTACCAACCTATATTTCAATTCAAAATTTAGAAATGCAAACTGATTATCCTTTAACCTCCGGTTTTATTTTGGCTGAAGTTTATTTAAAAATATGAAACGACTTACTTATCATCATGTAAAATCCGCTACCAAAAATTTTAATTTGGTATTATTAGTTGCAATTATAATAACTGGTGTAATTATTACTTGGTTAGGATTTTTAATACCACTTCAAATTTCCAATCAAAAAATAATTAAAAATTTAACTACGGTAATTATGCCTATAAAAATACCAGTGGAAAAATTAAGCGCTATTTTGATTAAATTTGAAAATAAAAAGCAAGCGACTTATGATTTCCGCTTGCTTAATGACAAATTTATAAATTTGCGTACTTCGGTTAAATTACAGGATTTAGATAAAGTAAATCGATAACTTATTTATTCTCCCTTTCCTAAAGGGAGTGCCCGAAGGGGAGGTATTTATTCTATCGCTTCTACTTCTTTCACTTCAGGAAATTTGGCCTGAAGTTTTTTTAATAATCCAAAACGTAAAGTAATCGGTGATAAAGCACAGTGTGCGCAAGACCCTTTAAGACGTACACCAACCACACCAGTTTTTAAATCAAAACCAACAAATTCTAACTCTCCACCATGCCCCGCCACATAAGGCGACAATTCTTTAATCAACACTTTAATCTTTTTATTAACTTCTGATTTCAAATTTTTAATCATAATTTAATGCGTCACAAAACCTCGCGGCCGCGCGGTTTTGTGACGGGTTTTAATTAAGTCCAGAGGTTGAAATTACAAATAATGCACCATCGGCCGCTACTATTATATAATTTTGTCGAGCTTTGCCTAACCGGCCTAACAAAACTTGGTGAATAGCGCCACAAGGTTGATTGTCGGCCATAAATAATTGTCGTGGATAACCAACTAAATTTTTACCCCCTGCCTCCACTGCATTCAGACGACAATCTGCGCTATTAAATACTATATCTAATTCCTTATCGTCATTTATATCACCAACCACAGGTTGCTTAGCCCATGATGTATCGGGATAACTATCAATTGCCGGAAAACCATCAAGCAACGTGCCATCCATTTGCCAAGCATATACTTTTCCTACTTTACTATTTACAATAATTTCTAATTTTTTATCATCATTTAAATCCGCTAGTACCGGCACAGAATCATACAACCTTTGATTACCAGTTAATTTTGGCCAACCTGAAAATTCAACCCAATCTTTATCATAAATATGAACCTTACCTGAATCTGGTTGCTGTACTGAAGTACCAACTATAATTTCCTTCTCACCGTCGCCATCTAAATCTACTACATGAGGCGGAACAGAAATTCTTTCATACATTAATAAAAATGGTGAATTAAAATCAGAACCATCAGATTTTTTAATATATATTTTACTATTAAAAATACTATGGAAAATAGTTATCACTTCTGGACTACCATCACCGTCAATATCACTCACTGTGGGCTTTATCATTTGCGGCCAACCAGTTGGACCATTCACCTTCCATAATAATTCTTTATTAGCTTTGTAGGCACGAAGCTCAAGCGGATTACCAGAACCACTCGACGGCCAATAACCAACTAATATCTCAAGTGCTTTGTCATGATTTAAATCCACTAAAGTCGGACCAGTAAACTTTGCTATTTCAGCTATAATCGGCCAACCAGATTTTAATTGCCCATTACTTTCATACACCAACAGTGCCGCATTGCTTTGACCCAGCCCAATACGACTACTACTTACTACTATGTCAAGTGATTTATCGCCATCAATATCACCCACCGCTAAAACACCTTTACCTGGTTCTAGTTCGTACGGCGCAAATTGACTGCGCCATAATAATTTACCATTACCTAAATAGGCCTCCACATAAAATCCTACCGGCACAAAATTTTGTTCACGCGCGATAATTAACTCATTGGCGGAATCGCCATTAATATCGGCTAGAGCTAGGCCTGCCACCGTGCCATTATTAAATATTTTTGTCCAGCTACTTTGTACTGATGGTTGTAGACGATTCTTAATTATTTCATCATAATTCGCACTTTTAGCCCAAGCTGAATTTGTAGTCACAACCTTATCGCCTAATGATGAAGCATAACCAATCATCAAGCCATTTAAAAATAATACAAACATTAAAAAACCGGCGATTGGGGCGCGATAATATCTGGTGATTGGTTTTGATAACATAAAAATAAAATAAGAAATAAATATTTTAATGCGCCACAAAATGTCAGCGGTCGCTGATATTTTGTGACGGGGTTATTTAAGCGGTTTGACATAACCGGAGATGATTATCATAACTTGTTCGCCTTTATCCACTGCCCCACCATTCCAATCGTGCACTGCCTTATTTAAAATTTTTTCTGTATAACGAAAATTTTCACCGCGCTTAGTACCTGGATCGTTAGTTATAAACTCATTACCTTGGAAACCTTTTATAACTAACATATGGTACAGTGGCCCAGGCCGGTGAAAATACGGATTACCAAGCTTACGACCAGCCGCCGGAATTAACACTGGTTGTTTTTTAAGTAATGCCGCACGTAAGACACTGACATTGTATGGCACAACTTTGGCCTCTAGATTAAAATAATCTTTTAATATTTTTACTACTTCACTGGCAGTAACATCCATTGTATAAACATTTTTCTCTTCCCAAGTCACGAGCTTTAAAATTTCTTTTTCGGCGTAATCAGCTGGCAGTTGTAATTTTTTATTTTGCTTAAAATATTCTGCCACCATAATCATACTCGCCTCTTCGCAGGCCTCTTGGTGTAGGGCATCCCATTTGGCATAAGGCGCTTGCGGAGTAAAGGGAATTTTGAAAACGTTGATTTTATTTAAACCTGCACTAGGATTGGTCTTTATTTCAACTGTCTTGGCTAAAGCATCTGTATTATTTAACCATTTATTAGGTAATGTAAAATAGCCAAACCAAGCCGCAAAAACAGCTACCCAACTTAAGGAAGCTATTGATATAACCAAGTAAAGTCGCCATTTCATAGTGATTTTATACTACCTTAAACACCTGCTCTTGACTAGGTTAACGATATAATCTATAATAAATTCACTGTCTAAATACCAAATTTTAGGATTTCGTCCGCCAACTGGCGGATTAGAATTTAGGATTTTATTATTTTCTTATGGCTCATACTAAAGCGGGCGGCTCTACCGCCCTAGGTCGCGATTCACAAAGTAAACGTTTGGGTGTTAAATTATTTGCTGGCCAATTTGCCAAGGCCGGTATGATAATTGTGCGCCAACGTGGTACTAAATTTTATCCTGGAGTAGGTGTTAAAAAAGGTTCAGATGACACCTTATTTGCCAGCACTTCTGGTGTACTTAAGTTTTATAAAAAATGGAAAAAGAGTTATGATGGTAAATTGAAACTAGCGAAAATGGTATCAGTTGTACCACAAGAAAAGTAATAATCAAATTCAAAACAACCTCGACGATGTCGAGGTTGTTTTTTAATTTTAGATAAGAAACGTTACTCAAACCAATGAGACCACTCGGCTTGGGCTGGAGGTAAACCTAAATCTATCGCCCATTTCTTTGCCGCATCGTTTTCCGCTTTACTAGTAATAATAATCCGCTTGGTGCCAAATATAGCATAAATCTGATTTTCTTCAGGATGTTTTACATCCACATAATTAAAGGGTGCGCTCAAATGCGGTTGTATAATATTCGCAAATTCTTCCTTACGAGCAAAGGGCACATAAGCTCTAACATCTTCCCTATCCGCTTCTTTGGTAAAATCAAAACTAGCTTGTTTTAGTTCAGCAAGCAATAATTCATATTCATTCATAGTTGAACTAAGAATGTAGGCGTTGGTTTTTGTCATAAATAATAATTTTATTTTTTCTGGATTCCCGCCTACGCGGGAATGACAATAAAACTATTTGTCATTTGCTATCCGCTATTTGCCACCCTTACCACCCAAACACGCCCCCACAAAATCCCGGAAAAGTGGGTGCGGACGAAGCGGACGGGATTGGAATTCGGGATGGAATTGCGTGCCGACCATAAACGGATGATCTTTAATTTCTGCGATCTCCACTAAATTTTTTTCTGGATTCACGCCTGAAAATACAAACCCTGCTTTTTCAAATTGCTCGCGGTAATCATTGTTAAATTCATAGCGATGGCGATGGCGTTCAGAAATTATTACTTCTGAAGCCTTGGTTTGAACTGGCACCGCACTCTCTATTTTTGAGGTATACGCTGTATAAGCGCGTGTACCAGCGAGCAGGCGACATTCATAAGCGCCAAGGCGCATACTGGCACCCATATCTTTCTGTGCTAAATTCTTGCGCTGTTCTGGCATAATGTGAATAACGGCATTTTTAGTTTTAGTATCAAATTCTGTAGAATTAACTTCATTAGTTTTAAGTAGCTCACGACCAAATTCAATGGACATAATTTGCATACCCAAACATAATCCGAGATATGGAATTTTATTTTCTCGCGCCCAGCGCGCCGCTAAAACTTTTCCTTCAATTCCCCTGCCCCCAAACCCACCCGGCACTAAAATACCATCCGTAGTTTTTAATTTTTTCCACTCGGGTGAAGTTTTATCTTCTAATTTTTCTGAATCAATATCTATAATTTGTAATTTAGCTTGATGATACGCCGCCGCCGATTTTAAGGCCTCGTGCACTGAAATATAAGCATCACCATGCGCGGTGTATTTTCCAACTAAAGCAATTGTCATTTTTTGATTATCACTATTTTTTAAACGCTTAACCAATGTACGCCACGCTTTAAGATCTGGCGCCTTACCCTTCATACCAAAATGTTTGTAAATGAGCTCAGAAATTTTATAAGAATCCAAATCAAGTGGTACCTCGTAAATAGTTTTAAGTGTAGGGCAAGGTATGGCATTCGTTTTTGGTACATCGGCAAACAAGGCAATTTTTTCCAGTAAATCCTTACCAATTTTGTGATCAGCGCGCGCCAAAATAACATCAGGCTGAATACCCATACGATGAAGTTCTTTAACTGCCATTTGAGTTGGTTTAGTTTTAAGTTCACCTGATGTTTCAAGATACGGCAAGAGTGTGAGTAACATAAACATCACATTACTATTACCTATCTCGCGGTGAAATTGTCGAGCCGCTTCTAAATATGGCTCACCTTCAATATCGCCCACTGTACCACCGATTTCTATTAACATAAAATCGGGCTTGGTACGATCGGCGGCAGAAAGCAAACGATCTTTAATAAAGCTTGTGATATGAGGAATAACTTGAATGGTGCGCCCTAAGTACGTACCTTGACGCTCATCAGCTAAAACTTTCTGATACACCTGCCCCGTAGTTAAATTTGATAAACGAGACAGTGGCTCGTCAATAAATCGTTCGTAGTGACCTAAATCCAAATCTGATTCATAGCCATCGTCGGTGACAAACACTTCGCCGTGCTGATACGGGCTCATAGTGCCCGGATCAATATTTAAGTAGGGGTCAAATTTGATGACGCTGACAGAATACCCGGCGGATTTTAAAATCGCACCGATTGCCGCCATGGCCGTACCCTTACCAAGGCCAGAACAAACCCCGCCGGTCATGAAAATAAATTTGGTTTTGGTCATATAACTAAACTACCAGCTTAAATAAAATAAAATACTAAACAAAGTTACTTTAAATAATAATTGCCTCGAATTAAGAATCAAGAATTAAGAATCACGAATGTTAGTAGTACTTATCTTGATTCGTTATTCGTTATTCGTGATTCGAAACATTTCATCTTAAATTAATACTATTATCTTAAAAACAACATTTTATTTTTCCATAACAATCTTACACCAACTTCTTTTCTCCTTCAACTACCACTATCAAAGGTGCTGTTACATCTTCATATAACTTAAGCTCTACTTGATATTTACCTAAATGTTTAATCGGTTGAGCTAAAACAATTTGATCGGCTTTTACATCAATTTTAAATTGTGATTTGATAATTGGCGCAAGATCGGCCGAAGTAACACCGGCATATAAAGTACCTGATTCGTTGGCGCGCGCTTCGATTGTAACCGCTCGACCACGCAACTGAATGGCATATTTTTCCGCTTGAATACGAGCCTTTACTTGAGTTTGTTCGGCAGCTTTAGCACGCAGGGCTACCGCCGCGATTTTTTCAGGATTAGCCCGCACTGCTAAACCTTTGGGTAATAAAAAATTTAAAGCATAACCATCACTTACTTCACGCACTTGATCGCGATGTGCTACACCAGCTATATCTTGGATAAAGATTACGCGCATAAGTTTAGTAAGAGTAAGAGATTTAAGTTAAGAGTATTTGTCATTAGAACATTAGATCACTAGAGCATAAAAACAAAAATGTCATTTATTATAATGTTTTAATGTTTAAGTGTTCTAGTGTTTTATATTAGCGTTCTAACAATTCAAGCGCTCTCTCTAACTGCGGATCGCGATCGGCTTCAATATCTTCGCGTGTGCGCTTCACTTCAATATCTGGCACTAAACCATTTTTATCAATCGAGCGACCTTTAGGAGTAAACCACTTGGCAATAGTGAGTTTAACTGCGCTACCATCAGGAAATTCCTCTAAATTTTGGACTGAACCTTTGCCAAATGTTTTTTCACCGACCACGGTGGCTAATTTATAATCTTGAAGCGCACCAGTAACAATTTCCGAAGCTGAAGCCGAACCTTCGTTAACTAAAACTATGGTTGGCACTTGGGCTAACTCGCCATTGCCTTCACTTTCATAATCCCTAAAGTCAGGTGGCGTAAATTGTTCACGTACCACTGAACCATCTTTAATCCAGTGACTAGAAATGGCCACTGCTTGATCTAAAAATCCACCCGGATCATTTCTTAAATCCAAAATAATTGATTTTGCACCTTGAGCTGAGAGTTTAGTCCAAATTGCTAAAAATTCAGAATCGGTATCACGACCAAATTGCGAAATTTTAATATAAGCCACTTTATTTTTACTATTTGGCAACGACTTTAATTCACCTTTAACTAATTGAATTACAATTTTATCACGCTTTAATTCCACCTCGCGGGGTTCTGTTTCGCCATTTGATAAAATAGTTAATTTTACTTTGGTACCGCGTGGACCGCGAATTAAATTAACCGCTTGATCCACTGGCATACCGGTAGTATCAAACTCATTAATACCTAAAATTTTATCACCGGGTTTAAGTTTGGCACGTTCGGCTGGTGTACCAGGTAGTGGCGCCACCACTACTAATTTTTTATCTCTTATACCAATCTCCGCGCCAATGCCATCAAAAGTACCTTGGAGCTCTTTATCAAATTGCCTAGCCATTTCCGGATCAAGATAAATTGAATATGGATCATCTAGCCCAGCTACTAAACCTTGTAAAGCGCCATAAAATAATTTTGTATCTTTAACATCTCTTTCATAAGAATACTTACGTACATAATCCCACACCTGCCAAAACAAATTAAAATCTATATCTTTGGCTAAATATTCTGGTGGCTTAGAATTAAGATTCAATACGCTACCTGTACCCGAAAAAGCCTGTTTAATAACAGAGGTGTTAATGAAAATACCCAAACCTAAACCAATTATAAATAAAACAATCGCCAAGGTTATTGGCACTGTTCGCTTAGGTTGGTTGTGGGGTGAAAAAGGGTGAATAGAATCCATAATATAACAATTGGATTTTAACACGATAAGTGATAATTGGTCAAAAGAATAAAATAACAAGCAAACTGTTGATTTTTAAGTTAAAAAAAGCTAGAGTACAAACAGGATTTGTACTATATTTTTATTATGCGAATATTAATAACTGGTGATTCAGGGCTGTGCCCCGTACCCAATATAGAATGATTTAATCAAATAATGATGTTTATTTAGGATTATATTTTAATTATGAAAATATTAGTTACTGGTGGTGCGGGGTTTATTGGCTCACATTTAACTGATTTCTTGGTATCTAAAAAACACCAAGTTTTAGTGCTGGATAATTTAAGTCACGGACGATTGTCTAATATTGCCACAAAATCTCAAAAATATAAATTTAAAAAAATAGATATTCGCTCGCCACGCTTATCTACTGTTTTTCGCGCCTTCCGTCCAGAAAAAGTTTTTCACTTGGCGGCGCAAATTAATGTACGTGAATCATTAAAAAATCCGGCGCGTGACGCGGAAAGTAATATTATTGGCGCGCTTAATGTTTTTCAAAATGCCCAAAATGTAGGTGCTAAACAAATTGTTTTTACTTCTACTGGCGGCGCACTTTACGGCGAAGCTAAAATTCGCCCCACTCCCGAAAATCATCCAACTATTCCCCTTTCGCCTTACGGCATCGCCAAGCTCGCCACTGAAAATTATTTAAAATTTTTTCATCAAGTTTATAAATTACCCTCTGTAATTTTAAGATTTTCTAATGTTTACGGTCCGAGGCAAAACCCGCAAGGCGAGGCTGGCGTGGTGGCAATTTTTGCTGATCGATTATTAAAAGGTTTAACACCAATAATTAACGGCTCGGGGAATCAAACTCGAGATTTTGTTTATGTGGGCGATGTAGTTCAAGCTTTAAACAAAGCAAGTAGTCATAAAAAATTTGATGTTTTTAATATTGCCACTGAACAAGAGGTTAGTATTAATGAAATTTTTAATATTCTTAAAAAAATTACTAAATTTTCTGGTGCACCAAAATATGTACCGGCAATATTAGGCGAAATTTATCACAGTGTACTAAGCGCTAAACACGCCAAACAAACATTGAGCTGGCAACCACGAGTTGGAATTGAGGAAGGGTTGAGGAAAATAGTGGAGTATATGTTATCACTAGAACATTAGAACACTTTATCAATTTTTGTTTTTATGTTCTAATGGTCTAGTGTAAATAATTTATGCCAACTAAAACATCTGTCTACTGTATCATCGTTTCCTATAACGGAGAAAAATTTCTACCCGAGTTATTTGCGTCGCTTGATAAAACTATAATACCCAACGGCGTTGAATTTAAAACTGTAGTAGTTGACAATGCTTCAACTGACGATTCTTTGTCTTATCTCAAAACTTTAAACAATATTCATCTTATTGAAAGTAAAACTAACACTGGTTTTGCGGAAGGAAATAATATTGGCCTGCGCTATGCTTTGGAAAATGGTGCGGATTTTGTATTTTTACTTAATCAAGACACAATGGTGGATGTTAGCTGGCTTCAAGAAATTATGGAAACTGCTAAAAAGCATCCGGAAGCAGGCGCAATTCAATCTTTATTACTGCTTCATAATCCTGACAAAACCGCGCCAAAATTAATAAACAGTTGGGGCAATGAACTACACTTCTTGGGTTTTGGTTTTGCTGGTGGACTAAAAAAACTTTTTAAACCCGATACTTTGTCTACCAAATCTATTACTTACGCCTCTGGTGCGGCTGTTTTATTCCGTGCCGAGGATTTAAAAAAAATTGGATTATTTGACGCCTCGTATTTTCTTTATCATGAAGATACTGATCTTTCTCTCCGTTTAAGAATTAGTGGCCACAATATTGTGCTGGCACCTAAATCAATTATCTATCATAAATATAAATTTGGCCAAAACTATAACACTTATTATTATTTGGAAAAAAATCGTTTACGAATTTTACTTGAATATTACAAATGGCCTACTTTATTACTTATTTTACCATTTTTTATTGGTTATGAACTCGGTATTTTACTATTTGCTCTCAAAAACGGATTTTTTAAAGCCAAAATAAAATCTTGGTGGTGGGTCATTAAAAATTTTTCCTTAATTATGAAGAAACGACAAGCCATTCAAAAACTGCGCACTGTATCTGATTTAGAATTTACAAAAATACTACGCGGTGATATTGAATTTGTAGAAATAAATAATCCTCTACTTCAATATATTGCTAACCCACTTGGGCAAATTTATTGGACCATAATTCGTAACTTAATTTTTTGGTAAATGATTACACAATCACAAATTAGAATTTTTATTATTACCTTAGGTTTACTTTTAGGATTAAACCTATGGTTTTGGCAAATACAAATTATTGGCAGTATTTTAGGGATAATATTTACTATTACTATCTCTTATATTTTAGGTAATAAATTTATTAAGTCCAATAGTTTAATCAATACTTTACTTGGCTTAATTATTTTAATTAGCTATTTAAGTGTACTGGGTTCAATTTTTTATTTAATAATTGGTTTATATCTTCCAATTATTTTAACAATGTTAATTGGAGTAATTGTGTTTGGATATTTTTACGCTACCAATATAGAATTGCCGTTAGTAAAAATAAAATTTGATTGGACAATTTTGGTGTACAGCACCTTAACGGCTATTTGTCTTTTTATTCTTTACCAATCAAGAACCTCCGAAGCGATTCGTTCCACTTGGGAAGTGGTGCCAATTAGTTTTTGGATAACTTTAATACTTACTACCGGAGTTTTAGTTTGGCGTGAAATTAACCGCGGACATTCTTTAATACTAATTACCATACATAGCTTACTACTATTAAACGTGGCCAGCATTGTTTATGTTCCTGGTTTTGGTTATGATCCTTTTATTCACTTAGCTACTGAAAAATATATTGCCATAAATGGTTTCATTACCCCTAAAAAACTTTATTATATAGGCATGTATAGCCCAATTATATTTTGGCATCACCTAACCTTAATGCCACTAGAAATAATAAATAAATGGCTGGTACCAATTTTGGCTGGGCTTACACTACCAGCCGCAATGAGTTTATTATTGTCAAAACACCAAAAAATATATTTAACTTTGGGAGTACTGGCCGTACCGTTTACAACTTTTATAATTACCACACCGCAAAATTTAGCTAATCTTTTTTTATTACTAATAGTTATTTTAATTTTAGCTCAAACTAAACCAACGGTAATTTGGTTGCTAGCTCTAGCCGCCCTAATTACTCAACCGCTAGCCGGTATTCCGGCCTTAACCCTAGCCAGCTTTTACCAATCTATCAAGCTTAATAATCAGCCAATAAGCCAAATTTTTAAATTTTCTGGACTTATTATTGGTTTTTTTGGAATACTTGGGGCGCTTGGGTTACTTAGTATAATTTCCCCTTTTCACCCGACACTCGCATGGTCCGCGCCACTGCTATCACTTTTTTTACCACTTATTACTTCATTTAAAATTACAACTCAACCAATATTAGATGCAATTTACCTTTACTCTAGTTTACTCTGGCCCGCAGTTTTAATAATAAGTTTATTTGGTTTTATAAAATATTGGCGCGTTGATAAAAATTTAAAAATAATCAGCTGGTTGGTAATAACTTTATTTTTTAATGCTATTTTAATTAGTAGTGCTATAAAATTTGATTTTTTAATTGGTTATGAAAGGTTAGATTTTGCCAAAAGATTTATTGAAATGGCGCTAATAGTTTTAACATCAGTCGCTTTGGTTACCTTAGTTAATTTAAAAATAACTGATAAAATTTATCAATCAACCATAATAATTCTATTGGGTTTAATACTACCCGCTTCGCTTTATTTATCACAGCCGAGAAATGATAAACATTTTTACACCCGCGGTTTTAATATTAGCCAAGCTGACTTTGCCGCCGTGTCAAAAATTAAACAAGACGCCCAAAATAAAAAATATGTTGTACTCTCTAATCAAAATTTAGGCGCGGCCGCTTTAGTAGTTTCAGGTTTTTCCCCGCATTATTTTGCACCAGATGGCAGTGAACAATATTTTTATTCAATCCCAACCGGTGGGTATTTGTATAAATACTTTTATCAAATCGCGGAATTAGGTGGAGATGTAAAAACTAACGTTGATGAAATATTTAAAACTATACCGGTTGACTATATTTATCTAGCGATTCACGATTATTGGTTTAATAAAGAAAAAATTATAACTTCCACTACACAATTAAACAACCAAAAATTAATCGCCACTGATGAAAATATCACGGTAATTCGTTTTGAAAAATAATTATCTACAAATGTCCGGCCGGACATTTGTAGATAATTTAATTTTATAAATTTAATAATTTTTCTAAATAAGAATTTATATCAAGCCCTTGTACTGACAACACGGTATTTTTGCGTAATGCCATTAACTCATCTTTATACTTCAAACAGTGCTCCAAAGTTTTTAATAAATCATCACTACTACCAGCTTGAAAAGTATAACCATTCACTCTAGGTTGAACTAACTGCACACCACCAATTTGGGCGGCAATTACCGGCACTCCAAATGATAAACTTTCCCCAATAATAGTTGGAGAATTTTCATAGCACAGTGATGGAAAAATAGTGGCATCAATTTGTGAAAAAATTTTAGGTAAATCATGGTGTGGCACTGGTCCACTTACGATAATTTCTGAACAACCTTCGGCCATTTTTTTTATGGTACTAAGTAGCGCTCCACCACCTACCACAGTTAACTTGGCTTGATTTGGATAATGCTGTAAAAATTTTTTAAATGTTTCTACCAAAAAAGTAACGCCTTTGTGCGATTCAATTTGACCTAAGTATAAAAAATGAAGGGGTTTGTGATTTGATTCATACCAAGCTGGTACTACTGGTTGCAATGGATTAAGTAACACTACCCGATTAGATTTCGGAAAAAAACCACGGGTTACATAAAAATCCAGTAAAAAATCAGAGGCAGATATAACTACGGCCGGTGAATTAAAAATCCACCTGTTTAAAGCTTGGTACATTCGAGTTAAAAAACCACTACTCTGCCATGAATCTTCTTCGCCTGTAATAATCCGACCACTTGGCACAGATAATTGTACATCATGAATTGTATGAATATGTTTAATATCAAATTTTTTTGCATATCGATCCACTGCTCTAATGCAAAAATAACCAACTCCTTTTAAATTATGGGTTAGAATTACTTGTGGTTTTTCTTTTTTTAAACACCGCCAAGTAATTAAATGTGCGTGTAAATTTAGCATATCAAAACCATGCCACGGTAAACGCCACCACCACGGGCGACTGTTAATGGTTAAAAACGAAAATAAATTAAGTGGAAAATAACGATATACTGTTAATTTGCCCTTCTTGGTTAATAAAACTTCCACCTGTGGCTTGAGTGATGCAAAACCTTGCCAAAATCCAGCGGTTAAAACTACCACTTCATGGTTTAAATTAAGCAGGCCATCCACCGTATTTTCCACTGCTACGTCGGCCCCGCTATTGGAGTATGGGCGAAAAGCAGAAGCAATTAAAAAAATTTTCATACAAAAAAAATTAATTAACAACTGTAACGACCGATTTATAAAAATTCACTAACTCATGAACCACAGCTTGCCAAGTGTAATTTTTTATCACGCGCGCATGAGCCATTTGACCTAAAGTAAATCTAAGTTCGTGGTTTTGTATTAATTTTTTAATACCACAAGCCAAATCTGTTACATCGCCGGGTGCCACTAATATACCTACACCCTTCACTAAAGCGGCTGGACCAGGTAAAGCACTTACTATCACTGGTTTTGCACAAGCCATAGCCTCAAGCGCTACCAAAGAAAAAGATTCTACACTAACTGATGGTACAACCACCACATCACACAAATTATAATAACTAGGCAAATCATTTTGCCCTACAAATCCTACAAAAGTTACCCATTCTGATATACCTAACATCGTCACCTTTTCTTGATAATATTTTTTTTGATTTCCTTCTCCAACTATCAACAAATAAAAAGATTCCCCTTGCTTTTTAAGTAAGGCTAACGACTCTAATAAAACTCCCAACCCTTTAAAAAAGTGCGAGTAATCTAAAGTGCTTACAAATAACAACACCTTAACATTCTCTGGGATACGTAAACGAGTATGAATTTCTAGTGGAACAACTTTAGGGAAAAAATTATTGACATCTACCCCATTAGCCAAATAGAGGATTTTACGTTTAACAACCTCTGTTAAATTATTTAAATCACTACCAATCGCATGCTCAGGCGATAAACCAAATATAAATTGGCTCCGCTCAACCATGTTAGATAGAAAAAATTTTGTATAACATCTAAAAACTTTTCCCCGCATTCCTTTGCCACCTAAATCATTATGGTACTGTAAAACATAAGGAATGTCTCGAAAAAAACTAACTAATTTTATAAACCACGTACTACCAATAAAATATAAATGTAAATGTATGATGTCAAAATTTTTTATTTGCCACAACAACTGCGGTAAAATCGCCGCATTGCCAAAAAACATTATAGGGCGTAAAAATTTTATCGTTACCCCAGCCACTAATCTTGTGCCAACCTTTTCACCATGGTAAGCTGGTGTGAAAGCTGTTACTTGATGACCTAAGCGAGCCAACTCTTTGGCTTGCGATAAAGCGACTACACCAACACCACCACCATAAGGTGGCCAAACACAACTAATTACGGCAATTTTCATACCCAGTATATCAACTTCGCTTCGCCAAAATAAAGCGAAGATTAGTTGGGTAGTTAATGATTAAATTACAAATTTTAAAAGCTAGAGCAGTTGAGTAATAATTTGGCGACAGCTTAAGCGAAGTTATATTACTGGGCATAAGTTACTTATACTCGCTTAATTTTCGCTCCCAAAGATGCTAATCGCTCATCTAATCGTTCATAACCGCGATCCACATTTTCTACATCATGAATCAAAGTTTCACCTTGTGCGATGAGCGCGGCTACAATCAAGGTAGCGCCCGCTCGCAAATCAAAAGTTCTAATCTCCCGACCATAAAGTGGCGTGGGGCCAGTAATCACCACCCTGTGTGGATCAGCCACCACCGCACCGGCTCCCATTTTTACAAGCTCACTAATATGATTTAAACGACCTTCATACATTGGGTCGTGAATTAAAGAAGTCCCTGAGGCCTGCGTAGCGAGCACTGTAAACGGTGCTTGCAAATCAGTTGGAAACCCTGGGTATGGTAAGGCCTGTAATCTAAATGGTTTTAACTGACGACTAGCTCGCACTACTAAATATTTATCTCGCAATTCAAAATCAACTCCTATCTCTTTGAGTTTTAATAAAATAATAGATAAATGTTCCGGCACGACTGGGCCAATGGTAATTTCACCGCGGCTTACCGCACCAAGTACTGCCCAAGTACCAATTTCAATAGTATCGGGTATTAAATTATGTGAAGTGCCATGAAGCTCACTTACACCTTCAATCACCAAAGTGTGTGTACCAATACCACTAATCCGCGCTCCCATTTTTACCAAAAAATTACATAAATCTTGTACGTGTGGTTCCGCCGCCGCCAGTTCGATAGTAGTTGTGCCTTCAGCGAGTACCGCGGCCATTAAAATATTCTCTGTTGCGGTAACAGAAAATTCTGGTAAAATAATTCTGGTACCATTTAATTTTTTAGCTTTCAAACAATACGACTCGCCTTGTATTTCTACGGTGGCGCCTAATTTCCGCAAACTATCTAAATGAGCTCCGAGTGGACGGTTACCAATAATACAACCACCTGGCTCAGGTAAACTAACTTCACCTAAACGCGCCAAGAGTGGTCCAAACATTAAAACCGAGGAACGCATACCTTTTACCAATTTACGATCTAAATTGGCTAAATTGACTTCAGCGGCGCTAATTTTTACTTCTGAGCCAACTCTTTCACATTTCGCTCCCACTTGCTCTAATAATTTTATCATTTTATCAAAGATTCAAGAAAATTATTAAGAAATTTCACTA
>JBBTZY010000139.1:0-1497 GCA_038061115.1 Patescibacteria group bacterium
AAAATCATATTGACGAAATTCGCGGAAACGTCCAGCCTGTGGTCTTTCGTGACGAAAAACTGGCCCAAAACAAAAAAGTTTTATTGGTTTGGGTAGCGCCATCATACCGTGCTCAATATAAGCCCGAGCTAAACCTGCTGTGTATTCTGGACGAAGTGCTAAATGATCTTCATTTTTATCTACAAAAGCAAACATTTCTTTTTCAACAATATCAGTACTACCGCCAATCGCCCGTGTAAATAAATTTAATTTTTCTAAAATTGGTGTTTCTAGTCGCTCAAACCGGTAGGCCTCGGCTTGTTCTTTAATCACGCTGGAAATAAAATTCCACCATGGCCATTCGGCTGGTAATAAATCATGCATCCCCCGCACCAGTTGGGGTGGAGTAATTTTTTTTACTTTAACTGTGGGTTCAGTCGGCGCCGCCGACTTAGTAGTATTTTTAATTGATTGATTGGGCATAAAGTTTAGAAGTTAGAAGCTAGAATTTAGAATATTATTTATACTTATCTAGATTCTAACTTCTAGATTCTAGATTCGAAACAGTTATTAAAATTAAGGAAAATTTTATTGAATCTTAATTTCTATTTAATTATTAACTATATTAGATGCTGAACCAAACACTTTCCATCTATTAAATGGCCAGGCGCGTACCCAACTACGTCCAATTAAATCGCGTTTGGTAATTGGCCCAAAACTACGTGAGTCAGAACTAGCCCTGCGATTATCACCTAAAACATAATATTGATCCGCCCCCAAAGTTACGTCTAAATAATTAGTATTAATTTGGCCGCCTATATAATTAACATCTAAATAATTTTCCGCCAACTCTTTTAATTCATCACCCTTACCAACTAATACTTTTGTATCTCTAACCACCACTCTTTCACCCGGTAAACCAATTACACGCTTGATATAAAAATCGCGCGGATTCTTAGGATAACGAAAAACTACTACCTCGCCCCTTTCGGGCGCCCGAAAACGATAAGAAATTTCATCAATCAATAAATAATCATGATCAGTAAAATTTGGTTCCATGGAAGCGCCTTTAACATAAAATGGCTGTACCAAAAAATAACGAATTGGTAAAATAATAGCGAGCGATACTACCGCCACCTTTACCACTTCCCAAATAAATTCTAAAAAGGCCTTTAAGTACTGGTACATAATGTTTGTTTTTGTTAAAAATAAATTAAAATCTATTAAAAAGTAATATTGTAAATAATTATCGCTTAAATCCCAAGTTCAAAGTTCAAAATCCCAATAAAGTTCCAAATGTTTAAAAAATTTAAAAAATTGGAAATTTAAAATGTGGCTGTTCCAGGTGAATCGAGCGATTATCTAAAGGAAGCCCCGTAAAGCACTCACTTTAATTCGTGCCACGGGGCACGTAAAAATCTCGCTTACAAGCTTCGATTTTTACGTGGTGGACGCACCTGGATTCGAACCAGGGACCTTTGCAATGTGAATGCAACGCTCTAACCAGCTGAGCTATGC
>JBBTZY010000140.1:0-5482 GCA_038061115.1 Patescibacteria group bacterium
ATCGGCGTGGGCTCAGTGGTTTTAATTGTTTCAATTGGTAGTGGCGCACAGTCGCTTATTTTATCGCAGGTCTCAAAACTAGGTGGCAATTTGATTGGTATTTTACCAGGTGCATCCGACGCCAAAGGCCCACCCGCCGCAGTTTTTGGGATTCAAGTAAAGACCTTGGTAAATGACAATATTAAGGCCTTACAAAATGATCCACGCACCAATCACATTGTAGCCATAGCTGGTTATGCTCGTGGTACAGCCACCATTGCTTCCCGAACCCAAGAAAAACGCGCCGGAGCATATTTAGGCGTTTCAGCTACTTATCCACAGGTGGAAAATATAACCTTGGGTTCGGGGCGTTTTTTTACTAGCGCCGAAGAAGTTGGCATCGCGCGCGTAGCAGTTTTAGGTAGTGAGATGGCAGATGAATTATTTGCGGGTGTAGACCCAGTTGGACAAACTATCAGAATCAAACGAGAAAATTTTAAAGTAATCGGACTACTTACCGAACGGGGTACGGTAGCTTTTTCTAATCAAGATAATCAAGTTTTTATTCCACTTCTTACTGCTCAAAAAATCCTGCTCGGTATTAATCATTTATCTTTAGTACGCGCTAAAATTGACGACTCTAAAAATCTACCACTAGTACTTGAGGGCATTAAAGATGTTTTGCGTGAGCAACATAATTTAAATGGCACAGAGGAAGATGATTTTTCAGTACGCACGGCTGAGCAAGCGGCCGATATGTTAAAAGTTATTACTGATGGTTTTAAATTTTTCTTAGCCGCCATTGCTGCCATCAGCTTACTCGTTGGTGGAATTGGCATTATGAATATTATGTTGGTAGCGGCCACTGAAAGATTCCGAGAAATTGGTTTACGTCGCGCAGTAGGAGCAACTAAGAGTCATATCAAACGCCAATTTTTACTAGAAACAATTATTATTTCTATGTTTGGCGCGAGTATAGGCATTCTTGGTGGTAGTATTATTTCGGCCATTATCGCGCTTATCGCCAACGGCTTAGATTATGATTGGCAATTTGTAGTTTCTTTATCAGCTATTATTACTGCGGTAACAGTTGGCCTCGCAATTGGTTTAATTTTTGGTTGGTACCCAAGCTCGAAAGCGGCTAGCTTTGATCCAGTGGAAGCACTGAGATATGAATAGGGTTGTAAATTTCTAATTTCTAATCACTAATTTCTAAAAATGACTAAAATATTTAATTCCCAAAATCCAAGACCCAATCCCCAAGTAGTACTAAAACATGGTTTACTAAATTTTGGGAATTGGAATTTGAGTCTTGGTGATTTTTAGATATTAGAAATTAGTTATTAGACATTCTGGATTCCCGCCTCCGCGGGAATGACACAAAACAAAACTCTTACTCTACACTCTTATTTATCCTCCGATGAGGCGTGACTCTCACTAACTTATGCTCCTAAACCAATACTACCATCTCGCCATTCATAATCTACTCCGCCACAAGATGCGCGCCGCACTGGCCAGTGCAGGCGTAGTTATTAGTATTGCCTCAGTGATAATTGTTATATCTTCCGCGCAAGGCGTCAAAGGTTTTATTGTTGATCAATTTAATACTTTTGGCAGTAGTTTAATTCAAGTGGAGCCAAAATTACCAGAAAGTACCACAGTTGAAAGTCAACAAGCGCAGGCTTTTGGTAATGTAGTAACAACTTTAACTTTGGAAGATATGAAAGCAATGCGTCGCTTACCAAATATTAAAGATAACTATGCTGGACAAATCGGACAAGCTTTGGCTCAAGCTATGGGCACTAGAAAAACTATTAATATTTTTGGCGCATCACCTGAAGTCGCTAAAATTGATACAGCCGCCAAAATAGCCAGCGGTCGTTTTTACACTGAGACAGAAGATAATTCCCAAACTCGAGTGGCAGTTTTAGGTAGTGAAGTGGCTCAAGATTTATTTGGTACCGATGATGCTGTGGGTCGACGCTTAAGTATTAAAGGTTTAGATTTCCAAGTGATTGGTGTATTTGCCCCACGCGGCGCGGCGATGTTTTTTAATTTTGATACTTTTGTTTATGTGCCGATTAAAACTTTGCAAAAACAAATTCTTGGTATCAACTACGTATCATTTATTACCAATCAATACGCAGATGAAAGTAAAGTGCCAACTACAGTCGCCAATATTGAAGATTTACTGCGCACGAGACATAAAATTTCTGATAACACTGGTGTAAAAGACGATTTTACTATTCATACCCAAGCCGAAGTCATGGACACTTTAGACGTAATTATCGGTGGCTTTACTTTACTTTTAATTGCTCTGGCCGCGATTTCTTTAATTGTTGGTGGAGTAGGGATTATGAATATTATGTATGTTTCAATTTTAGAGCGTACTTTTGAAATTGGTTTGCGTAAAGCGGTGGGGGCAACTCGCGAAAATATTTTACGACAATTTTTAATGGAGGCAGTAATAATTTGTAGCTTAGGTGGCGTAGTAGGAATTGTGAGTGGGGGATTAGTATCATTTACAATTTCTAAAACCGCCGGCGCGCTTGGCTACGCTTGGCCATTTACCTTACCACTATATTCAATTTTACTGGGGAGCGGTTTTGCCGTAGCTTGTGGTTTAGTTTTCGGACTTTACCCCGCGCGCCAAGCCGCTAACTTAGATCCAATTGAGGCGCTTAGACGAGAGTAAATAGCTTGACTTGGAAATAATAGGGGAGTAAGGTAATAAAGTAATAAAAATTAAATAACTGTTTTTTAACAATAACAAAAAGGTAATCAAGTGAAAAAAATAATAAAAAACTCATTATCTGATGATGCTGTAAATTTTCTTACCCAAATAAAGGAAGCGGCTAAATACATTAAATCAAAAATACACGAAACAACATCTGAATTTCACCCTCTATACGGAATAATCACTGGGACAGGAATCGGAACCGATTTGATAAAATACGTTAATAAAATAATCCGAATATCCTACAATGATATTCCGCATTGTGTAGGTGTAAGTTCTCGTAGCCACAACGGTGTTCTTATTTTTGGTTATTTAGATAAAGTGCCAGTGGTAATCCTTAATGGCCGGCCTCATTTTTATGAAGGATACACTATGCGAGAGGTAACATTTTTGATCTATGTTATTAAACAACTTGGTGTTAAAGCTTTATTTGTGACTAGTGCTGTCGGTGGTAGCAGTATTCACAATCTTAAGCCCAGAGATTTAACATTGGTGACTGACCATATTAATTTCATGGGTGATAATCCATTGGCTGGGACAGATTTAAACTTAGGTCCAAGATTTCCAGATATGTCAGAAGTGTATAGTAAAAGTTTAATCAATTTAGCGCTTGAAGCACGTGTTAGTAATTTACTAAATTTTGAATTAATTTACGCTATGGCATTTAAAGGGCCATCTATTGAAACTGCCGGCGAATATCGTCTAGCTGAAACACTTAAATGCGGAATTTGCACTTTATCTATGATTCCCGAAGCCACAGTTGCTCATTATTTAGGCATACATGTATTAGGGCTTGGAATTGTAACAGATGTATTTGATTCTAAAAATCTCGCTAAATTTATTGAAGATGAAGTCATTGAAAATGCTAAAGCCGCTGATCATAATGTCACCACTTTTCTACGTTATATGGTGACAAATATAAAAAAGAGCTGTCTCAAAAACAAATGGGATTAATTACCAAAATCAATCTAATCGTTATACAACTGTCTTTATTTACACTAAGACAGTTTTTTATTATACAAATTTACCTAATATTAGCCAAAATATTTACCCCGTTAGAGAAAGTTATCATCTAACGGAAGCGGTTAGAGGACGAAGTTCTCTAACGGGGTTTACTTATCCACAACTTCTCTTGACAAGTTTTTTTATTTACATAAAACATTAATACTAATTTAGCATCGCTGATTATGTATAATAAAAAAGCTCACACTATGTGAGCTTTTGTAACACATGATAGTGTTACCTTATTTTATTTGGCAAAAGGCTTGCAAACCTTTGCTTTGGTTGCCCAATAACCAAGAATAAATTTGGTAACTGGATTAACCCGCTTGATAACAACCGCCACGTCTACTTTTGTTGGAGCCAATGAAAGTGTAGTGTTTTGTCTGAGAAAGTTAATATATTTTTCCTCTTTTATTTCCACTTTATTTTTTTCCACTCTCATCTTCCTTACCTCTTGTTGTTCTACAGCCGACTCTTTACGTTTGAGCCTTCTGGCTTTACGTTCTGGTGTACTAAAAAAATTAACAGCTATTGTAGACAATAAGACAAACAATACCAGTGCACCTAAAATAATTAAAAAGACTATTCCGTAATCTAATGTAAGCGACATTATTAAGTTTACGAAAGCAACGACACAGACGACATCAAATATAAGGAAAATTGGTACCCGCCATTTTGGTATGAATTTACTTACCTTATCTGGTGCATCTCTGTAGCTTTGATACATTCTCCAAGATCCATATTTCCTTAAATCTGACTCTGCTTTATCTATTTTTTTCCAAGCCGAGACGATATTAGGTAATACTGATATTGATTTCCAACCAATGAACCAAAGAACAGCGGCACCTATTATAGAGTAAAGGGTAATAAATAGACCAGCTATAGCTCTGCCAATTAAGAAAAGTATTAGTTGTATTGTAAAGGCAAATATTTTTCGCCGACGATAATCACATTGATCAATTGGATCAGTGCTGTACCATCTGTTAACCCATTCCCAAATTGCTTGTCCAAACTTACTTTTTGGTCTTTCTGAAAACAAACCCAAAGGAACATCGAATTCAACAATTGTCATCTCACAACTGTAAGTATCCTCATCTTTATTGTTTTTCAATATACTACTAACAAACAGAGATTTCCCATACGCGCTGCCATCTTTTTTCATGTATTTATGTGCCCGTTCTAGCGCATCTTTTTTGTCGCCGTAAAATACCATAATAACAAAATGATGTCGGCCAGAACAGTGTAACTGAATATACGAGGCCAATTTTTTGACTTCAATTATATGACGCGTACCAAAGCTGTAGTAGTTTGAATCACTAAGGTTTTCTATTGAACCTAAGTGGTCGCAAATCACTATAAATTGTGGTTTTTTGGCAATAAGATCATTACTGAAATGCCACTGTAGTGGCACAGTTGCTGTATCTAATGTACTTTGTCCACCGTTCAATACAACTCTTATATTTATGTTGGGATGGTATTCGAAAACCTGCTCTTCTTCGCCGGTTGATTTAATATTTGTTTCTGTAGCCATGACAGACTCCTTAAATTGTGATTGTTATTGGTTATATATTAATTTTTTAAAGATCAATTAATTATTAATATTATCATACATTGTTATTACTGTCAATACCTCAAGCGTTAGCGCAGGAATTAATCCGCTGCGAGATTTTTATTTAATATTAGCCAAAATATTTACTTATCCACAGCTTCTCCGCATTAGCTCATTAATAAGTGTGACCGAAATCAATAATGTGTTTGAGATAA
>JBBTZY010000141.1:0-8488 GCA_038061115.1 Patescibacteria group bacterium
CAAAAAAATATCATTGATAGTTTGGGTTTAAAAATAAATCGTGCGCACTGTGTTTCTAATTGGGGTGAGGGTGAAATTGATCGAGGACAATATGATTTTGAAAAACCAGTATTTGGTGTAGCAGGAACACTGCCAATTTATCGGCGCGAGGCCTTAAATAGTGTTAGTATAGAGCATGAAGTGTTGGATGAAGATTTTGTAAGTTATAAAGAAGATGTGGATTTAGCTTGGCGATTGCAACTAGGAGGATTTTCCGCTTGGTATACACCGGAAGCTGTGGCTTACCATAGTCGCGGGTTAGCTGCCACTGATAACTTCCAGTTACAAATTAAAAAACGACGCGAGTGGAAGCGTGAACTAAAAATTTATTCACTAGTTAATCATTATGCAATATGGTTAAAAAATGATAGTTTGTTTAGTTTGTTAAAAGATAGTCCTTGGGTTTTATGGAGCGAAGTTAAACGCTTTGGTTATTATTTAGTTTTTGAACCGTTGACATTAATCAAAGCTAAGGTAAGATTTTGTAAGTTGTTTTTTGTGTTTTATCGTAAACGGAAATTGCTTAAAAATACTCATCGGGTTAAGCCGATTGATTTAAGGAGATGGTGGGTTTAGTTAGCCACTAGTAATTAGTTCCTAGCCACTAGAACAAACGTCATTCCCGCGGAGGCGGGAATCCAGAAGTAAAAATCCTAAATCCGAATATCTAAATCCGAAAAAATTCTCAAGCCCCAAATCCTATTTTTTTAAAATTCCTAATTCTATATTCTAGCTTCTAGATTCGAAACAATTTATATGCAGTATACAATTTTGATGGTTATAAAATAATTATGGAATCATGTAAATTATCAATAATAATTCTCAATTACAAATCCTCTGGCCTTACCCGCGAGTGTTTGCGTGGGTTACTCGCGGCTGATTTGAAATTAGACCACGAAATTATTGTGGTAGATAACAATTCCGAGGATAATATTGGTGCAATATTAACTAAAGAATTTCCACAAGTTAAATTTATTGAGCTAGAAGTAAATCGTGGCTATGCGGCGGGCAATAACGCTGGTATTAAGCAGGCGCAAGGTGAATATATTTTAATTTTAAATCCAGATATTACTGTATTTGCAGGCCAAATTGAAAAGCTCGTAGATTTTATGGAGAATAATTCTAGGGTTGGTTTGGCTGGACCAAGATTAGTAAATCCCGATGGAAGTTTACAATATTCTTGTTATAAATTTCCTAAATTTTTATTACCACTTTATCGTCGTACGTGGCTAGGGGAAACAACTAAAGCGCAAGGCGAGTTAGATGAGTATATGATGAAAAAATGGGATCATAAAAATAACAGAGTCGTAGATTGGCTACTTGGCGCTTGTTTAATTACTCGTCGCTCGGCGCTTTCCGAGGTGGGGCTTTTAGATACTAGATATTTTTTGTATGTGGAAGATACTGATTGGTGCCGCCGCTTTGTGCAAAAACAATGGGAAGTATGGTACGTGGCGGAAGTGGAGTTAGTACATTTTCACGAACGTCAATCAGCCGAAGCGCCGTGGCTAATTGCCTTATTCAGTAAAATCGCCTGGATTCACATTGCTTCGTGGTTGAAGTATTTTTGGAAATGGCGGAAAATTACAAATAGCAAGTAGCAAATGGCAAGTAGTATGATTGTCATTCCCGCGACTTGTCCTTCCGTAGCGCAAGTGAAGGAGTAAGGCGGGAATCTAGAAATATTTAAGCTAGTTGACAATTTTATCATTTAGGATTAAAATTTAAAAAAGTAAAAATAATTCATAAAATCGTTCAATAAAATAAGGAATATCTTATGTCAATATCTAGTATGTGTCCTTGTAGATGCTCATGTCATTTTACGGGTCATTGTGGTATTAATCCTTGTTGTGAAAATGATGGTGAAATGTGGAAAAATGGTAGATTTGAGTCATTAGACATTATAACGCCACATGAAATCAAAACGTTTCACAAAGGTAAAAAAGAGCGAGTGTTAACAGTGAGACATAGAATAACCGAAGAAACAAAAATTCCGTGCACAATGTGTAACGGTGAAGGGAAAGTACCAACCGTACGTTCTGGTTACAAAAAATGTTCAACTTGCGGTGGAAGCGGGGAAATACCTTTAAGTAAAATTAAAGAGCGTTACGCCTTAGAAAATATTCCAACTGAGCTTGATGAGGATGACTAAGATTTAAATTAAAGCAAAATTTTAAATTAAGCGTACTTTACTCGAAGAATGTTTATTGCCAAGCAATAGAAAAATCTTCGAGTTTTTATTTAAGAAATAGATGTTATAGATTAATGTATCAACGTATTAACACGTTAATACAAAAAATAATTATAAATAATAGTAATAAATTAAGGTTGACGGAGAACTAGTTTTTGGCTAAGATTATGGTACTATGTTTATCAAAAAAATCGGTATAGATTTGGGCACAACTTACACTTTGGTACACGTACCAGGGCGGGGAATTGTGATTAATGAGCCATCAGTGGTTGCTATTGCCACAGGTGATAGAACAGTGCTGGCGGTTGGTGAAGATGCCAAAGAAATGCTTGGGCGCACACCTGATACAATTGTAGCTGTAAGGCCACTGAAAGACGGCGTAATAGCAGATTACCGTGTAACCGAAGCTATGCTTCGTTATTTTATTAATAAAGCGGTGGGCGGGCTTAGATTTTTTAAACCAGAAGTAATGATTGCGGTGCCGGCTGGTATTACTTCTACCGAACGTCGGGCGGTTATTGATGCTACCATCGCCGCAGGCGCTAAAGCGGCCTACATTATCAAAGAACCAATTGCGGCGGCCATTGGCGCGAATATTCCAATTGGATCAGCTTCTGGGCATATGATTGTAGATATGGGCGGTGGCACGAGCGAAGTGGCTATCATTAGTTTAGGTGGCATTGTGGCCAATACTTCAGTGCGAATTGGTGGCAATAAATTAGATCTAGCGATTATGGAATTTATTCGAAAAAAATATGGCCTGTCAATTGGTGAACAATCTGCGGAAGAAATAAAAATAAAAATCGGTTCGGCTACTTATATGGATGAAAAATATACGATGGATGTAAGGGGGCGCGACAATATTTCTGGCCTACCTCGCACTATTGTAGTTTCATCCGATGATATTACTGATGCCATTCAAACTGAACTCGATGGCATAATTAGCGCCATTAAATCTGTGCTTCAGGTTACCCCACCAGAACTTTCAGCTGATGTAATTGATAAAGGAATGGTACTTTCAGGTGGCACTTCGCTTCTTCGCAATATTGATAAATTATTTACTCAAGCGATTGGGGTAACTGCATATTTAGCGGATGATCCATTGCTTTGTGTGGCGCGTGGCACAGGTGTGGCTTTGGATAATTTGGAATCGTATAAGAGAAGTATATTAGCTGCCAAATAGATTTACCTTATATTTTCGTCATTGCAATAAGTGAGTAAGAGAATTATGTCATTCCCGCGGAGGCGGGAATCCAGAAATAAAAATCCTAAATCCTAATATCTAATTTCTAAATAAATCCCAATAACCAAAATCCAAAAAAGTTTAAAACATTTGAATTTAGGGATTAGGATTTAAATGTCTTAGTTATTTTTAGAAATTAGAGATTAGATATTAGAAATTTAACCCATGTCTCTTTGGCAAATTCTACTATTATTAATTCCCATTGCGTATCTCGCTTGGCGTAATTTTCCTTACGCTGTTTTGGCTTTGATATTTTTATTACCAACTTATTTACTACGTACGGAAATTTTCGGACTACCAACTACTTATTTAGAGCTCGCTATTTATTTGGTGTCGATATTTGCAATTATTAGAGGTAGTTATAAAATTATATTGGAGCAATACGCAGAATACTGGTTGTGGTACAATTTCGCACTAATTTTTTTGGGCACGGCGATTTTAGGTGTTTTGATCGCACCTGATTTACGGCTCGCCCTTGGAATTTTTAAGGGTTTTATTATAGACCCCTTTATTTTATTATCTTTAGTTATAATCGCCGGTTTTAAATCACAAAATTTATTAAGCTGGCGGGATAAAATAATTGTTGCTTTAGTTGCCAGTGGCGCTTTGTCGGTTGTTATTGGTTTTATTTTAGGCTACATAAAAAATCAAACACGTCTATCTGGTTTTTATGATTCGCCTAATGTGATGGCAATGACAATTGTCCCAATATTACTAGCTGGTACAATTTGGTTTTTTAACCAAGATGATTTTAATAATAAATCTGGTTGGCCAAATAAATTATTTATTGTTGCGTTGATTATTTTGTGGCTTGGTTTATGGCGCACTAGTTCGTATATGGCTTGGTTATCAGTGCTTGTGGCTACAGTTTACTATCAAGCGATTAAATTTCGATTTGGCATTCAGCTTAGAAAAATAATTATAATCGCTGTAATTGTACTCGGAATTTTATTACCGTTTAGTGGGGGATTGTTAAGTAGTTTGGGAGTGGTTGGACACCGCAATGAGGTTTATCAAGTGAATTCAATCACGGTACGGGAAATTTTATGGCACGAAGCGGCTTTATTTATTAAACAAAATCCGATTTTGGGTTTGGGGGTTGGTTCGTGGCAAGTTTTATTTTTGCGTGATATAATGCCCAATTTACCAGCGGGGCGGGCTCAAGGTTTTGGAGTGGAATTATATTACGCTAGTTTGTACCCACATAATTTATTTATAACTTGGTGGTTATATTTTGGCATCATCGGACTGGTAGTAACTTTCGGGGCGGTGGGAATTTTATTATGGCGCACAGTTACCCGTAAGGGAATGTTAATTTTGCCAAGTATTATTTTGTTATCAATCGTAACGCACGGACTACTTGACACGCCGGTTTTAAAAAATGATTTATTTGTGTTATTTTTATTAAGTGTAGTGGGTTGTATTTCTAGTATTAAAATATTAGGTAGTCAGTATGATAAATTATAATAACAAAGTATTGCAAAGCATAAAAAAATATAAGGGCGATTGGTTTCATAAGCAGTTCCACGCTTACCCTTTAACTTTGGGTTGTATAGCAACTGGTGCGCTACAACAATGTTTTAAGATATTGCCGGATTTTCAAAAAATGGGTATAACTTTTTATACCAAGGAGATTGCTGATTGGTATTGGCGTAGAGATGAACAGTTGTTGGCCAGAAAAAGAGTAATTAAAGCTCAATTAAAAGATATTAATTTTATTTGTAAAATTAATAAACATCGCCACGAAGCATTTTTAGAATTTGTTAAACATTGGAAAAATTTTATCCAACTTAATTTAAAAGATTTGACTTTAACGCAAATTTGGCAAGCTTATATTAAAGTAACAGAGCCACTCTATAAACAATGGGGATATGGCGTAGTATCTGAACCTTTTTTAGGCACCAATGAAGATTGGTTTACTGATGAATTAAAATTGGAATTAACTGCTCAATTTGGACAAAAGTGGTCTGATGTCATTAATATTATAGGCCTGCCCAATACTTTGAGTTTTGTTAATAAAGAACACCTTTCCCTACTTAGAATTGCTCAAAAACTTGTGAATTATAAAGATGTAATCCAATTAGTCAAAAGAAAAAAAATAAAAAATGCTTTTGTGGAAGCTAAAAATAAAAAAGATTTTTATTTACTTTTAAAGAAACACACTGAAGATTTTTTTTGGATAGAGGATAATTATTGCGTTTGGCGGCGTTATAACGAATTTACTTTTTTTAAACGTGCTACTAAATTAGCATTTAATAACCCCTCTAAAATATTACGAGTTGAAGAGCAAAGAATAAAAAATCAATTAAGTTTTAAAGCAAAAATTTTAAATAAATTATCTCTCCGTGCTAAAAAATTAGTTGTTTTGGCGAATACTTTAAGTGAATCGTCTGATGAAAGAAAAACTACTTCATTTAGAATGGCGCGGGTTTGGTTCAGTTTGGCCCAAGAAGTGGCTAGGCGAAGTACATTAACAGAGCAAGACGTTTTACATATGGTAGATGTTGAGCTAAAAGATTTTTTATTACATGGTAATACTAACAAAAAATTATTAGTTGAGCGTCAAAAGCGATGTTTATTAGTGCATTTACCTGGTGGCAATTTGATGTATTCTGGTAAGTCTTTGCATGGCTTGATGCCTAAAGATTTCGAAAGGGTTGATAAGAGTAGTAAAACATTCACTGGGGTTTGCGCTTGTCTTGGTATGGCTAGAGGTAGGGTGAGGGTAGTTATTAAATATCAACAAATTGCGCAAGTAAAAAAAGGTGAAATATTAGTTACCAATAATACTACACCAGATTATGTGCCAGCCATGCGTAAAGCGGCGGCGATTATAACAGAGCAAGGAGGTATTACTTCTCATGCTGCCTTAATTTCAAGAGAGCTTGGTGTGCCTTGTATAATTGGTACCCGAATTGCCACTAAGGTTTTAAAAACTGGTGATTTAGTTGAGGTTGATGCAAATAGTGGTATTGTTAGAAAATTAAATTAAATTTATGTCAAATAATTTAATTGGTCATCAGAATATTTGGGAGTATTTAAAAACTGCGCATCAGGCAGGTAATTTGGCGCAGGTATATTTACTGAATGGCCCAGCGCATATTGGTAAATCAACTTTGGCTGAGCGATTTAGCGCCTTGTTATTATGTGAAGCAAAAACTAGTGAACCTTGCGGTGTTTGTCAAAGTTGTCGTTTGGTAAAGCTAGCGAGCCATCCGGATGTTGCAACTATAAAAAAAGCCGATGATCGCACAGAAATTTTAATTGAACAAATTCGTGATTTAAAAAAATTTTTAACACTCAAATCTTGGACTGAAGCTAGTTATCGTATTGCTATAATTTCAGAAAGTGAGCTGATGAATACCCAGGCCGCTAATGCTTTACTTAAAATTTTAGAGGAACCACCGGAGAGAAGTTTAATTTTTATTTTAACTTCGCAATTAAAATCGTTACCACCAACGATTAGCTCTCGATGTCAAACTTTATTTTTGAATTATGTTTCGCGCCAAGAAATAACTAGTGCGCTTACGGTGCGAGGCGCGAGTGAAGAATTGTCTAAAGATTTAACTACTAGCGCCCAAGGTCGGCCGGGCCTCGCTTTAAATTGGTTAGAGAATAGTGCGCTACGTAGCGAAGAGCTAAATTTGGTTACCGAGATTATTAATTGGTACAAGCCACAATCTTTTCAAATTTTTGAGGAATGGTGGTCTGCCAATATGAAAAAAGAAGACGAAACATTATCACTTAGCGATAAAACGAAAAATATTTTAAGTATTTGGCAGAAGGTCGTTCGTGATTTACTATTTATTAAATTAAATCTGCCTAGTAAATTAAATTATCAAAATGAGATAAATAAGGTACAATATATAATGTCGGGGTTTACGTTGGAGATGGGTTTAAAATGGGCGACTAATTTAAACCAAGCGGAAAATGCCTTATCGGCCAATGTTAATCCGCGTTTAATTTTAGAATGGCTGATATTAAGTAATTTTAGTAAGAGTAAGAGTTTAGAATAAAAGTTTAGAATTTTTAATTAAGTGATTAAAAATTGATTTAAAATTAATAATTTAAAATTTAATTTATGGTTTAAACATTTATGAACAAAATTGCCAACAAAATTTCAATATTGCTTGTACTGCTTATTTTGCCACTTCTGGGAGCTGGTTGTGGTTTGAGTTCAAATGCAACTGACGGTGGAATTTATCGTTCATTGGATCAAGGTAAAAATTGGGAACAAAAGGTTTTCGTTGGCCAAGGTAAAGAAGGTGTCGTAACAATTGCTAATGTTAATGTTAGTAAATTAATAAGTCGTGAAGCAGATAATATGTTGTGGGCCGTGGCAGGGTCTGACGGTATTTTTTCATCAGTAAATAATAGCGATAGTTGGCGTCAGATTTTTAAACAACCAACAAAAACTATGGTGCTTCATCCCACTAACCCAGCAATTTTTTATGCGGCTTCCGGTAATAAAATTTGGCGCACAGTTGATTCAGGCGTGAAGTGGGAATCAGTTTATATTGACGTTACACCTGATTCTTATATTACCGATTTAGCGGTTACAGCTAGTCAATCGGAAATGGTTTACGCCACCACTAGTCGCGGGGCTGTGATTAGAGGTTTAGATAATGGTACTCGTTTTGAGCAAATTTATTTTTTTAGAGAAAAACAGCCAATTAGCAAATTACTAATTTTAGGCACTAAACCAATAATGTATTTGGCGGCAGGCAACGTAGTGTTGTGGCGATCCAGTGATTTGGGTACAAAATGGGAAGCGGTGTCTGATAAGTTTTTTGATAAAAATAAAATAGCAAGCGCTGAATTTAAAAATATAATTCAATTGGGGGCAGGTGATGAATTGTTGTACGCCACAGCTTATGGTTTATTTAAAGTATCAGAACAGGGCCGCGCTTGGAAAATTTTACCATTACTTACTCCACCACGGAGTGTTAATATTTCTGCCCTACAAGCCAGCCCAAGCAGTTCATTAGAAATTTATTATACTGCGGCTGGCACTT
>JBBTZY010000142.1:0-9522 GCA_038061115.1 Patescibacteria group bacterium
GTATACATATTTCTATTTTAGCATAGGTGGAGGACTTTTGAAAGAGGTCTAATGAATACATTGATATTGCGGCTGGTAAATCAGATAGAGATGTTTCTATAAAATTATATGTTGGTAAAATTATTGGTGAGCCAAAAGCATCAACAGAAGTAAAAAATATTCATTGGATCGATAAAAGTTATACAACTAATCCAAAAACCTCTCCGATTATTAGAAATAAAATAATTCCCGATTTATTGAAAAGAGGTTTACTTAATTAATTTTATTTATATGACAGATAATAATCAAAAAGTTAGAGGTGGTTTTGGGGTGATGATGTTTAAAGATGGTAAGGTGCTTTTAGGGCGCCGGCATTCTGATCCACTTAAAGCCGATTCCGAGCTTCACGGTGAAGGTAGTTGGACTATGCCGGGTGGAAAAATGGAATTTGGTGAATCGTTTGAAGAAGGTGCGAAGCGTGAAGTAAAAGAGGAAACGGGTTTGGAATTAAAGTCGGTTAAAGTAATGTGTGTAAACAATGATAAAAATGAGCAAGCCCATTTTATTACCGTGGGCATGTTCTCAGATGATTTTAGTGGCGAGGTGAAGGTAATGGAACCCGATGAAATAGTGGAGTGGCAATGGTTTGGGTTGGATAATTTACCAGCACCACTTTTTCCACCCAGCGCTAAAATGATTAAAAATTATTTGCAAAAAGAATTTTATATTAATCAGTAATTAATATGTCACACATTCATGAAAAAATTGATTTTACGGTAGAAGTTTTTATTGTGCATAAAAATAAAGTGTTGCTTAGGAAGCATGATAAGTATGGTTATTGGTTATCAATCGGTGGACATATTGAGCTTGATGAAGATCCAATAATGGCTTGTGTTCGGGAAGTAAAAGAAGAGGTTGGTTTAGACATTGAAATTTGTGGCAGTATTCCTCCTTTTAAAGATAATGATTTTATATCTATTATCGCACCTAAATATATGGGTAAAAATAAGGTGAGCGAAAAACACGAGCATATTACATTAGTATATTTTGCAAAAGCTACAACTGATGTTATTTCCAGTGCGATTAATGATCACGAGAAAAGTTTGGCCCGTTGGGCAACAAAAGAGGAGTTGGGCACGATGGATTTGCGCACCAATGTTTTATTTTATGCTGAAAACGCACTTAAAGAGTTGGGTTGGTAATATAAATATTTAGAGATTTAGATATTGTGATATTTAGTATTTCAAGATTTAGATATTACGATATATCGATATTTATACATTTAGAAATTTTTTATGGCGACGATTCAAAAATTTGAGGATTTGATTTGTTGGCAAAGAGCCAGAGAATTGGCTAATTTTATTTTTGATATCACCGATCAAGTTCAATTTAAAGATTTTGATTTAAAACGACAAATTCGCCGGGCCGCTGTATCACCGCTTTCCAACATCGCTGAAGGTTTTGATCGTGGTACTAAAAATGAATTTATTGATGCTTTGTTTATTGCCAAGGGCGAAACTGGAGAAGTGCGAGCGCAATTTTATATTTCATTTGATCGCGGATTTATTAATGAAGCGGTATTAAATAAAGGTTTAGGTTTAACCAACGAAGTGTCACGTTTGATTCAAAGTTTTGTGGATAAAGTAAAAGGTAGTGCGCTGGCCGGTCAGCAGTTTAAGCGGGTTAATAATCAAGATCAGGAATTTGATGAATATTTAAAACAGATTTTAAACAAATAACAATTTTAGTATTTCGACATGTAAAAATATCGAAATTTAGAAATATTTTAATTTTTAAAATTTATGAAAATTATATTAGGTTCGGCTTCTAAATCGCGACAATCAGTTTTGGATAAATTAGGTTTAACTTATGAAGTTAAGCCAGCTGATATTGATGAAAAAGCTATTCGCGATAATGATCCAATAAAATTAACTATGACACTAGCCAAAGCCAAAGCCGATGCCTTGGTATCTAAAATCAAATGCGACGAACCAACTATACTTATCACAGCTGATCAAGTGGTCATATACAAAGGTGAGCTAAGAGAAAAACCAGTTGACGAAGCGGAAGCAAAAAGATTTTTACAAAGCTATGGCGATGAGTCAACTATTCATATTAATGGTGTGGCAGTAACAAATTTAATTTCTGGCGAACAAGCGGTTGGATCGGCCGTGGCCAAGGTGTATTGGCGGTCAGTCGATATTGAGGTGATTAATAGTTATGTTGAATCTGGTAAATGTTTTAATCATGCCGGTGGCTTTGATTTAAACGAACCAACACTTAGGCCGTTTTATATTAAGGTTGAGGGTGGCGAAGATAGTGCGCGCGGGCTACCTTGGGAGTTGGTGAAAGATTTAGCTAAGCAAGTAGGAATTGAATTGTAATAAATTTATGCCCAGTAATACAACTTCGCCCAGTACTAGAGCCTGCTGGCACAGTACTGGACTTCACCTCCCCTTAACATCTTACTCTAATTAATTTAAATCTTACTAACAAATGTAATTAAACTCTTAGTAGCTGGGTTCGCTTAAGCTTATTTCCGTCTATAAGTTAGTTTACTATGCTGTTTAATATTAATTATAATTTAAGAATTAACTACTCAACCATCGCTTATCGAAATTAGACGGAGCGAAGTTGATATTCTGGGTATGCCATCAAAAATTATAATTGTTGATGAAAATGATAATCCAATCGGCGTGAAAGAACGTGATGATAAAGATTTAAAAATTATTTATCGTGTGGCGGCTTTGTGGTTGACGAATAGTAAAGGCGAATTTTTACTCGCGCGGCGCGCTTACAATAAATCACATAATCCAGGGCAGTGGGGGCCGGCCGTGGCTGGTACAGTAGAAGAAGGGGAAACTTATGAATCAAATATAATTAAAGAAGCCAAGGAAGAGTTGGGTTTGGATTTGAAATTATCTGATTTAAAAATTGGGCCAAAAATTCATGTTAAAACCAAATGGAATCATTTTACACAATTTTATATTGTTAATTTGGATTTAGATATTAAAGATATAAAATTTGAGCCCAAAGAAGTGGCTGAAGTAAGGTGGTTTTCACCTGCTGATCTAAAAAGAGAATTAATTACACATCCCGAAGAATTTTTAGCTAGTTTACAAGAAGACAATTTTTACCAAATGTTTTATGATAGTAATTAGTTTTTTACCACTTCTCTAGAGAAGTGGTGCAAGAGTCGCCGCCCCTGCCTGCCGGCAGGCAGGTCGGTCTTCGGGTTTGAACAGTGCTCGTCAAACGAGTTGGTCAGGCCTATGCACAGCGACCACAGCACGGCCTGACCGGACGCTCGTTTGCCTTGCGCTCTGTACAAACCCTACGACAGGGCGGTGCAGTTCTAAAAATTGGGATTTAAATAATTTGGATTTATTTCGGATTTAGTCCGCCAGAGAGCGGATTAGGATTTAGGATTTTTAATTCTATGTCCTTACATTTTTTATAGTATCGTTGTATAATAATATATAGATTTAACTTTTGTTCATCAATTTATGTCCAACTCACTTCATTCTCCCCAAGTAGCTCATAGCGCGCCACCCCAAGTTAAATTGACTGCGACCAGTGTTTTTTTATCGTTTTTATTGGTGCTTAGTTTAATTAGCTTGGGTCAACGCGGATTAATAGATTTAAATCGTTACTATAATAATCATTTTAGGGTTTGTAATACCAATACCGCCCAGTTTCTTTTGTCAGCCGGTGATAGTTGTCCGATAGAACAATACGCTTTTAAAGCCGTACTACTTCATAGTTATATAAGTTTTCCTTTGTTTATAATTTTTTTAATTGTCGCGCTTTATTTACGAAAGCGTCGGTTAACTACTTGGCAAAAAGCAATGTTTCGTGTTTCCGGAGTGGTATCGGTATTTTTTGGAATCGAATTTTTATTGGAAGTAAGTATTTATTTATTCCAATATCACCGCACAATTGGTTGGTACTTTACCTTAGGTACGCTAGCGGTACTACTTATAATTTTTGTGGTGATACTTGAGCGCCGGCAAGCTACCAAGAAAGCGAATAGCCACCATTAATTAGTAATAGTTTATCCTCTAATGGAGATGTCATTGCGAGAAGCGAGTAAGGCGAGCGACGAAGCAATCTCTCAAAAATCCTAAATCCTAATATCTAAATCCTAAATAAATCACAAAATTTGTCATTAAAACATTTAGTCATTTGGATTTGATTTGACATTTGACATTTGAAATTTTATATTAATGGATATTTTTGCTCACGGTTTGTGGAGTGTAGTAGTTTATAGTAAAGTACCGCCAAAAAATAGATATTGGGCGGTATTTTTTGGCGTGGCGCCGGATTTATTTTCTTTTGGAATATTTTTTGTATATCGTTTGTGGAGTGGAATATTGCCGATTGCTAAACCAGAATTATCATCAATCCCGACCTATGTTAATACGCTTTATAATATTAGTCATAGTTTGGTAGTGTGGCTGATAGTAGTGTTATTAATTTATTTATGGCGTAAAAAAATACCTTGGGTTTTAGGCGCTTGGGCATTACATATTGTAATTGATATTTTTAGTCATGCTCAAGATTTTTTTCCGACACCTTTTTTATGGCCGATATCGGATTTTAAAGTAGATGGGTATTCTTGGGGACATCCTTTGTTTATGGCGATAAATTATTCAGCACTGGCAATATTTTATATTGTTTGGCTAGTTGTTAAGCGTCGACGTAGCGCAGTCAAGTCAGTAAGTCATGTAGTCAATAAGTCATGAGATTTTGAAATTGTAGTTTTTGACTTCGTGACTCTCTGACTGCCTGACTAAATTTATCCTTGTTAAAAGGTGTTTTTTGTGTTAGTATATAATTTCCCTATAGTTTAGTAAGAGTCACGCCTCATCGGCGGATAAATAAGAGCTTAGAGTAAGAGTTTAAATTTTATGAAACAAGTAACTAAGCAAACGTATCAAATATTTTGGCAACATGCCCAGAAATACAAAGGTTTTTTCTGGACTATTTTGCTAGCTATTGTATTGGGTAGTTTGGTTGGAACCATTAATCCAATCTTTTTTAAAAAGTTTTTCGACGTTTTAGCACAAGGTGTGTCGACAGATGATATGGTTGGCATTGTACCAGAGCTTAAACGATATATTTTTATTATTATCGGATTTGAGGCCTTAAGTTGGGTGATGTGGCGGGTGGCGACTTTCACGAATAATTACTTCCAGCCGCGGGTGATGGCTAATTTATCTAACACCTGTTTTGATTACTTACATCATCACTCTTTTGGTTTTTTTACCAATAAATTCGTTGGATCGCTCGTCAGAAAAATTAATCGTTTAATTGGCGCCTTTGAAATGGTAGCCGATTCCTTGTATTGGAATTTATTGGTTACAGTGGTACGGGTGGTGGGTATTTTGGTCGTACTTTTTAATTATTATCCGGTGATTGGTTTTATACTGCTCGGGTGGGCAATTCTTTATTTAATTATCAATTATAAATTAACTTTGCATAAATTAAAGTTAGATGTTACCGTAGCCGCGGCTGATACTAAAGTTGCCGCATATTTAGCTGACACTATTACAAACAACGCCAATGTTAAAATTTTTACTGCCCTTGAGTATGAGAAGCGTGGTTTTTGGGAAAAAGTTAATGACCAATATAAATTAACTAAAAAAAGTTGGGATTTTGATGCCACCATTGAAGCGGTGCAAGGCGCTTTTATGATTGCCTTGGAGTTTATTATTTTTTGGGTGGCAATTAATATGTGGCAAAAAAGTTTAATTGGGGTGGGTGATTTTGTGCTCCTGCAAACTTATATGATTCAGATTTTTGAGCGGTTGTGGGATATTGGTCGGGTAATTCGTCGGATGTACCGCAATTTAGCTGATGCTGAAGAAATGGTAGAAATACTTAATACAGAACATCAAGTGAAAGATACGCCCGATGCGCGCGAACTAATAGTAAGTAAGGCCGAAGTAAAATTTGATAATATTACATTTGCTTACAAAAATAATTTGGCCGTAACTAGTAATTTTAATTTAGAACTTAAATCAGGTGAAAAGGTTGGTTTAGTTGGTCATTCTGGCGCCGGCAAAACTACTTTAGTTTCTTTGCTTTTTCGTTTTTATGATGTAACTCAAGGTGCTATATTGATTGACGGACAGAATATTAAAGATGTTACTCAAGAATCACTGCGGCAAAATATTTCTTTGGTGCCACAAGATCCGATATTATTTCACCGCAGTTTAATGGAAAATATTCGTTATGGTCGTCGCGATGCAACCGATCAAGAAGTAATTTTGGCAGCCGAACAAGCTCATTGTAATGAATTTGTGGAAAGATTACCGGAAAAGTACCAAACTTTTGTCGGCGAGCGGGGGATTAAACTTTCGGGTGGTGAGCGTCAACGCATTGCCATCGCGCGGGCAATTTTAAAGAATGCTCCAATTTTAGTACTTGATGAAGCCACTTCAAGCTTAGATTCTCAAACTGAATTTTTGATTCAAGATGCTTTAGCTAAATTAATGAAAGGTAAAACTACTTTAGTGATTGCGCACCGTTTATCTACTCTTAGGCAAATGGATAGATTAGTAGTGGTTAAAGACGGCGCGATTGTAGAAGCTGGTAGCCACGACGAACTACTTAAACAAAGTGGTGTGTATCAAAATTTGTGGGGCTTGCAAGCGGGAGGGTTTATTAGTTAAGTAAGAGTAAGAGCTTAGAGTAAGAGTATTAGAATATGTCATTCTGAGTGTAGAGAAGAATCACATTAATTACTAATATCTAATTTCTAATTCCTAAAAAAATTTAAACCACTCAATATCTAAATTTAGTTATTAGGCATTGGTCATTTTTAGAAATTAGTGATTAGAGATTAGAAATTAAATCAAATATTTTTCTATTTGACACCACAACTGCCTCCTTGCTAATATAGTTACTGTTAATCTGGCTCTATACAGGCCGGTTTTTAATCTGTTAATTAGCCATAAATTACTATGAGTTTTTGGAATAAACTAGGTGAGGGGATAAATTCTACTTTTGGCTTTATTTGGTGGCCATTTTTAATGTTGGGTCGCTTCTTATTTAAAGATATGACTCCACGCCGCAAGCTATGGTATGGGTTTATTGGTATTTTAATTTTAACGATTTTTGTAGGTTTAATAGATATTCAGCCCGTGCCAAGTTGGGTGCCGGGAAGTTCTTGGTGGAACAAGTTTGATGTTAAATTGGGTTTGGATTTGAAAGGTGGCAGTCACTTAGTTTATCAAGCTGATGTTACTCAAGTGACCCCTAGTGAAAGAGCTGAGGCCTTGGAAGGTGTGCGTGATGTAATAGAACGTCGGGTGAATTTTTTTGGCGTTAGCGAGCCAGTAGTACAAACTAATAAAGTAGGGGAGAATTTTCGTATAATTGTAGAACTGGCTGGCGTTAAAAATGTGAACGATGCTATTAAACTAATTGGTGAAACTCCAATTTTGGAATTTAAAGAACAAAGTACAGTGCCAGTTGACAATAGCGCAATTGACAAAAAGAATGCTGAAGCCAAAAAAAAGGCCGAAGGGTTGCTGGCCCGAGCTTTGCGGCGAGAAAATTTTGAAAATTTAGCCAAACAATATTCCGAAGATGATGGCAGTAAAGTAAAGGGCGGTGATTTGGATTGGTTTGGTAAGGGTGTAATGGTAAAAAGCTTTGAAGATGCTACCTTTGCTTTAAAGAAGAATGAAATAACTAAGACCTTAGTCCAAAGCCAATTTGGTTATCATATTATTAAAAAAGTTGACGAGAGAAAAACAGCGGCAGGTTTGGATGAAGTACGTGCTAGTCATATTTTAATTAAAACCGAAAGTGCGCAAGCGTCTGACAACTGGGTATCAACTGGACTTTCAGGTAAACAATTAAAACGCGCGGCCGTAGAATTTGATCCCAATTCCGGCTTACCCCAAGTTAGTTTGCAATTTAATGACGAAGGTAAAGAACTATTTGGCCAAATTACTGGTCGCAACGTTGGTAAACCAGTGGCAATTTATTTAGATGGTGCACCAATTAGCATTCCAACTGTTCAACAAGCTATTACTGCTGGTAGTGCTGTTATTTCTGGTAATTTTAGTTTGGTGGAAGCTAAGCAACTTGCCCAACGACTTAATTCTGGTGCATTACCTGTACCAATTAAGTTAATTAGTCAAACCAGTATTGATGCAACTTTAGGTCAAGCATCAGTAGAAAAAAGTTTAATGGCGGGGTTAATTGGATTATTACTCGTCGCTATCTTTATGATTTTGTGGTATCGCTTGCCTGGATTTTTGTCAGTGATTGCGGTTGGTATTTATGCTGGTATTTCTTATGCTATTTTCTTGCTTTGGCCAATTACTTTAACTCTCGCTGGTATTGCTGGATTTATTTTATCAATTGGTATGGCAGTCGATGCCAACGTGCTTATTTTTGAACGTTTGAAAGAAGAGTTGCGGGCCGGTAAGGCCTTGGGTACAGCGGTAGAAGAAGGTTTTAAGCGGGCTTGGACTTCAATTCGTGATTCCAATGTTTCTAGTTTGATTACTTGTGTGATTTTAATGTGGTTTGGTTCGAGTTTGATAAAAGGTTTTGCAATTACACTGGCGATTGGTATTGTAATTAGCATGTTTTCGGCCATTACCGTTACTCGCACTTTTATTCGTTTGGTAGCAGTTGGTAAATTTAATAATTGGCGCTCTTTATTTGCTCACGGCGCTACGAAGCAATAAAAGTTTTGGTATTAGGATTTAAATATTTTAGATTTATTTAGGATTTAGAAATTAGAATTTAGGATTTAAATATTTACCCAGCAATACAACTTTGCTTAAGCTTATTTCCGCCTAAATAATACTCTCACTATGTTATCTAATTTTAATCATAATTTAATAATTAACTATCAAGCCATCGCTTGCCTAAGTTAGGTGAAGCGAAGTTGATATTCTGGGTTTATGTTGAATATTATTCAAAAGAAAAAAATTTGGTATTTGTTTTCCGGTTTATTGTTGATTATTTCAATTTTATCTTTGTCACTTTGGGGTCTTAAATTTGGTTTGGATTTTACCGGTGGCACTTTAATGGAAGTGAGTTTTGCCAATTCTCGTCCTGAAGCCAGTAAATTAAATGAAGAATTAACTAAACTCAATCTTGGTTCAATTAGTATTCAACCAGCGGGGGAGAAAGATGTAATTTTACGTTTGCGCGATATTAGCGAAGAAAATCATCAACAAATTTTAACTTCACTTAAAACTTTGGGGGGTGAGTTGACTGAATTGAGATTTGAATCAATTGGACCAGTAATTGGCAGTGAATTAAAACGTCGCGCTTTGTGGGCGGTGGTGATAGCTTGTTTTTTTATTGTTTCTTACATCGCTTGGGCTTTTCGCAAAGTTTCTCGACCCGTGGCCTCGTGGAAATATGGTTTGTCGGCCGTGGCGGCTTTGGTACACGATGTTGGCCAAATCTTCAGGAGGCTCCGGCATTAAAGCACGGACAAATATCCGGACAATATTTTTAAGGGCTGTGTAAACCAAAAAAATTCCAAAGACCAAAAATGCGGTAGCA
>JBBTZY010000143.1:0-4705 GCA_038061115.1 Patescibacteria group bacterium
TTTTTTAATTTCCCCCTAAAATACATTATGGGGAGCTTGTCCGCCGATGAGGCGGGGCGAGGTGGGGTACAAATATAATTTATTTTCAAGCCAATTTGTAAGTTTTGCAAATTGGCTTCGTTTTTTTATTTCTAAATTAGAAGGTAACTTAGTTTTTGGTTAAATTTTTAACGCAATGATCAAAACGGGCAAAAATGTAACGATCGTTACATTTTGGGACAATCCGATCATCAGTGGTTTTGTAGAAAAAATGACGCAAAACTAAATTTGACAGAATTTTTAGGGTTGCTAAGATACTTTTACGTTTCAATTTAGTGCCACTGGTAATCCCGAAAGAAATTCGGACTTCCACCCGAATTTCGCCCATTTCACTGCGCCAGTGGCATTATTATTAATACGTAAAAAAATTCACATCTCCAAACACAAACAAATTAGGAGAACATCATGAAAAAAAAATTAAACCCCTCGCTTCCTCGCTACTTGCCGTTTATTTTAAACGCCCGAAGCGGGACAATTGTAATGTCGGTCGGAAACATTCCGCCGTAATAAAAATAATAAAACTTAAAAAATGCTTTTAATAATGACTATAATTTTGTTTATCTCGTGCAAAGATGACAATTAATTTACTCCATTATTTTTAGCGTGTCACAACAGTTGGGATTGATCCTATCCCTTCACTGCTGGTGAGCCCCTCGCGTTTGGTCTACTTAAGTAGGTAAAATTTTGAGGGTCTTTTTTTATTCTGTAGAAACAGTATAATTAAGATGTCTTAACTATTAATTTTTCTAACTTATGTCAGTTAAAATTGCTATTAATGGATTTGGCCGAATTGGTCGAGCCGCGTTTAAAGTCGCTTTAACTAAATCAAATGTAAAAGTGGTGGCGATTAACGATTTAATGCCACCTGATGTACTGGCTCACTTACTTCAATATGATACGGTTTATGGTGTTTTTAATGGCAAAGTTTCAGCCGACGACAAACATTTGATAGTAAATGGTAAAAAATATCCAGTGCTCGCAGAAAAAGAACCAAGCAATTTACCGTGGAAAAAGTTAGGCGTAGAAGTAGTGCTAGAATGTACTGGTCGTTTTACTAAAAAAGATGAGGCCGCCTTGCATATTAAAGCCGGCGCTAAAAAAGTTGTTTTGTCAGCACCAGCCAAGGGTGGTGGCGTGGCTACCAATATTTTAGGTGTGAGTGATTCAAGTAAAATAAAGGATAATGTAATTTCTAATGCTTCGTGTACAACTAATTGTATTTCACCAATCGCACAAGTAATGGTGAGTGCTTTTGGCGTAAAAAAAGCGATGATGACAACTATTCATTCTTATACTGCCGAACAGAATTTAGTAGATGGTCCACCACCATCACTCCATAAAGATTTACGTCGCGCTCGCGCGGCGGCACAAAATATTGTGCCAACTACTACTGGTGCCGCAATTGCCACAGCTGAAGTTATTCCTGAACTTAAAGGTTTGTTTGACGGTTTAGCGATTCGCGTGCCAACAGTTTGTGTATCACTATCTGATTTTACTTTTGTACTTAAAAAATCAGTTACTAAAGAAGAAGTGAATCGTGTTTTTGTTAAGGCATCGCAGAGTCCGCGTTACAAAGGAATTATGACAGTAACGAATGAACCATTAGTATCATCTGATTTTATTGGCAACCCACATTCCGTAATTGTTGATTTATCTTTAACCCAAGTAGTTGCAGGAGATTTAATTAAAGTGGTTGGTTGGTATGATAATGAGTGGGGTTATGCGAATAGGTTGGTGGAGATGGCCGCTTTGGTATAGAGGTGAGATGATTAGAATAAATTTTATTAAATGCGATTAGTTTAAGTGAAATAAAAATTGTCCCGAATCTAGAATCACGAATTAAGAATCAAGAATTTTATTTGTCGCCGTGATTCGTAATTCTTTATTCGTAATTCGAAACGATTATGTTTTAAATTATACATAAAGTTATGGCTATAAAATTTAAATCAATTAGTGAAATTCATAGTATGAAAGGCAAAATCGCCTTAGTGCGCATTGGTTGTGACGTGCCAATGCAAGGTAAAAAAATTGTCGACGATAGTCGTCTACGAGAAATTTTACCGACCATTAGATTTTTAGAAAAGCATGGCGCGCGTATTATTTTAGTAGGTCATTTAGGTCGGCCGGGTGGAAAAGTTGTATCGTCGCTATCATTAAAACCAATCGGTTATCATTTAGGTAAATTATTGCGAAGCCCAGTCAAAGTAATACCACTTAGTTATGGTTATAAAAAAATAATTAGTGAAGCAAAAAGTGGATTAGTATTGCTTGAAAATATTCGCTTTGAAGTCGGGGAAGACTCCAATGATAAAAATTTAGCTAGAAATTTAGCGCGACTAGCTGATTTTTTTGTAAATGAGACTTTTTCTGTTTGTCACCGCGAATCGGCTTCAATGTGCGGCGTGACTAAATATTTACCCTCGTTTGCGGGCCTCGCTTTATATCATGAAATTACGACGCTTAAAAAATTTATGTCGCCGCGTAGAAAAGTTAAGTCAGTGGCGATTATTGGTGGCGCGAAAGTAGCTGACAAATTACCAGTAATAAAATCACTACTTAAAAAAGTCGATTATGTTTTAACTGGTGGCGCGGTGGCGAATACTTTGCTTAAAGCTAAGGGTAGAGAAGTAGGTGTATCGCTAATTGATAAAGACGATTTACCAATTGCTCGTGTTTTGGTTCGAGGTTCAGCTCGTACTTTGGTTTTACCTAAAGATGTTGTAGTATCTAAGGGCGCGCGAGGCCTAATTAAATCCGCTACAAAGTTATCCACTCGCGATAAAATTATTGATTTAGGTCCGTTAACCGCCAGCTTATATTTAAAGTATTTAAAATCAGCTCACGTAATTTTTTGGGCGGGTAGTTTGGGAATTACCGAACACAAGGCGAGTGATCAAAGCACTTTAGTAATTGGTAAGTTTTTATCTAAAATGTCACACGGCGGCACTCAAGTGCTGGTAGGTGGTGGAGATACTGGTAGTTTTTTGTTAACTCAAGGTTTAAAAGTTACCCATATTTCAACCGCTGGTGGTGCTTTACTTGAATTTTTAGCGGGACATAAACTGCCGGCTTTGAAAGTGTTAGGGTATTATGATAGGTGAAATTAAATTTAAATTTATAGTTATAAATCAATAATGTTTAAATCCTAATATCTAATTTCTAAACTCTAAATAAATTCAAAATATATAAATCAGAAAAGTTTAAATTTTAGTCATTTGGATTTTAAAATTTATTTAGGATTTAGTGCTTCGGATTTCGGATTTAAAATAATTTGTTCCTAGATTCCCGCTTTCGCGGGAATGACAATTACCTCAACTATTCCTCTAACCTCTTACCCTTACTAACTATGCGTCATCTCATTTCCAACATTCACGCTCGTGAAATTTTAGATTCCCGTGGTAACCCCACTGTGGAAGTTGTTTTAGAAACTAAGGATGGCGTAGTGGCGCGCGCGGCTGTGCCAGCTGGTACTTCTACTGGCTCACATGAGGCCTATGAACTACGTGATGGTGATAAAAGTCGTTTTGCTGGTCTTGGAGTTTTGAAAGCAGTCAATAATGTAAATACTGAAATTAAAAAAGCATTACTCGAAGTTGATGTTACTGACCAAAAAGCTTTGGATAATAAATTATTAGAGCTTGATGGTACGGCAGATAAAGTGCGTCTCGGCGGTAATGCAATTTTGGGGGTATCACTTGCCGCCGCGCGGGCCGGCGCTGAAGTTTATCGTTTACCTTTGTATCGTTATTTGCGTCAGGCCTATAGTTTAACCAATGCGCCTTACAATTTACCACTGCCGATGATGAATGTTTTAAATGGTGGGCGTCACGCTGACAATAAATTAAATGTTCAAGAATTTTTAATTATTCCACGCGTGCTCGCCAATGGTCATCCTAAGGCATCAGAATGTTTACGGGTTGGGGCTGAAATTTTTCATACTTTAGGTGAGTTGTTAAGTAAACAAGGTTTGGCAGTTGGAGTTGGTAGTGAAGGTGGTTACGCACCACATATTGATTCTACTGAAAAGGCTCTGGGGTTGTTAGTGAAAGGAATTGAAGCAGCTGGCTATACGCCTGGGCAAGAAGTGTCACTCGGGCTAGATGTAGCGGCCGATGAATTTTGTAGTGGGGATATTTATAAATTTGAAGGTGGCACACTCGCCGCGGCGCAAATGATTACTATGTATCGCGCTTGGGCCACACGTTTTCCGCTCGTTTCTTTGGAAGATGGTTTGGCGCAAGATGATTTTCAAGGTTGGCGCTCATTAACTCAAAGTTTGGGTGATAAATTATTAATTATCGGTGATGATTTATTTGCCACCAATTCTAAAAGATTGCAAACTGGCTTTACTGAGCAAGCGGCTAATTCTATTTTAATCAAACCAAATCAGGTTGGTACATTATCAGAAACAATGGCCACGGTAAAATTGGCGCAAGAGCATAGCTATTCAGTGGTAGTTTCACATCGTTCTGGTGAAACACTAGATACTTTTATTGTTGATTTGGCAGTGGCAGTGGGTGCGCCGTATTTAAAGGCCGGTTCAGCTTGTCGCGGTGAGCGAGTAGCTAAGTATAATCGGTTGATGGAGATTGAGGAAGAGTTGGCAGTAGGGAATGGCTAATAACAATAAACGTCATTGCGAGGAGCGAGTGAGGCGAGCGACGAA
>JBBTZY010000144.1:0-5018 GCA_038061115.1 Patescibacteria group bacterium
ACTATTTATGAGCTAACCGCTAGTACTACGGTTGCAGTTTCAATGAGCTAAAGCGGACTCTTGACACAAAAGGATTACAATGCTATTATAAATAGATTTGAAAAATCAAAATAATTCACAAAAAAAATAATTTCATTAACAATCAAAAAACCAAAAAGGAACTAGCCATGACTGGCAAAAAAAGTTAACAAGAGAAGAAAAAGCAATAATTCGTCACACCCTTAAAAATGAGGATGGGATTTGTTTAAACTATCATATTAATGAACAAACAGATCGCCCCACCCTTATGACTGTTGAACAAACAGAGGTAGATCTGAGCTTAATTCCAAAGGGAGAACAAATTGAATTTTACGAATGGTACCTTGTTCATAACGATACAATTACACTAAAGGTGGCAATCTGTGGGATTAATAAAATTTTTAATCAAGAACAACAGGATGACGAAGATCAAACTGGTTATGTAAAACCAAAAAACAAAGCGCCGCTAGGAAAGAGAAAAAAAGAAATATCTATGAGTGATTTTCCCGAAAATTACTTTGATTCGATAACTGCCGACATGACAAACAACCCAGAGGAAATTTTCATTAAAGGAGAGGAAAAATATTTTCATGACGATCCTTATTATGATTATGACCCTGATCAACAAATGGTAACGGACATTGAGGCGGCAAAAATAAGGGGGGAATTAAAAAAACAAAATTACAGATACTCTTCTCAATGGGAAGTTGTGGCTGAAAATTTTGATTCAATAAATTTAAAAACTTCTGATAACGGAAGGCATTGGGACTTTGAAAATAGATTTCGTTGGAAAAAACAAAAAAATATCGCAATTCGAACCGGCCGGAAATTAAAACAACAAAATTTGTTTGGCGGAAAACCTTCGCTACAGGTTTCTTACCTCTTAGGTCTATAAACAACCTAATTATCATTTCAATCACGCGCCATCGATACCCTAAAGTCGATGGCGTTTTTTTATTCCCCAATAAAATGCTAAGCTGGTATTATTATGAGAAAAAGTCTTTGTCTATCTATAGTATATTTGGCTATCCTACTCTTACCACTAGTAGGGTTTGCTTCTGGGGCCGAAATTATTACCCACGGTCCGCGCCTTAAAAAACAAGTTGCTTTAACTTTTGACGCTGATATGACCAGCGGTATGCTGGATGATATTTTAAGTGGGCGAATTGCCACACAATACGATAAAAAAATCACCGACTATTTAATTAGTCGGCAAATTCCCGCTACTTTTTTTATTACCGGCTTGTGGGCGCAAACTTATCCTAAAGAAACTAAAGCACTGGCGCGCGTATCCTATTTTGAAATAGGTAATCATACTTTTAGCCACACCGCTTGGACTAATAATTGTTTTAATTTATCACCCATCGCTAATAAAATCGACGAAGTTTTAAATACTCAAAAAATATTAACTAAACTTACCGGATACGAGCCAAAATATTTCCGCTTCCCAGGTGGTTGTGCTGACCAAGCCGACATTCAATTTGTAAGCGACTTAGATTTAAAAATAATCGGCTGGGATGTGGCCTCGGGCGATGCGTTTGGCAATGATCCACAAAAAATAATTAAGAAGGTATTAAAACAAACTAAATCCGGCTCAATAATTGTTTTTCATTTATCCGGCGGCAAAAATGCACCCAAAACTTTTGAGGCCTTGCCAATTATAATTCGCGAACTTAGTAAACGTGGTTATAATTTTATAACAATCTCGGAATTGTTAGCTACTAATAAACCAATAGCGACTAAATCAACCCTACCCAAAAGACCAATTAACTATTGGGTGATGAATCGGAGTGTTATTGATCAAGAAACAAATAATAGTTCTCGTGTTATACACACTAACTAACAAGCCATTGTAAAAAATCCTAAATTCTAATTTCTAAATCCTAAACAAATCCGAATGACAAAAATCCAAAAAAATTTTAGATAATTTGAATTTATAATTTTGGATTTATTTAGAATTTCGGATTTCGGATTTAGAATTTAATACTATCCGGTGTACAACTACAAGTACCGCAGTGATCACAATTCTTACAAGCGTAACCCACCAAATTCCATAATCCAAAAACAAAAAGTAGTGCTGATACCCAAGTTGGCATTGGGGTGGTACCTAACCAAGCCATAATGGCTAAAATTATCAAAACCACACCAGTGGCCGCTGAACCACTTTTACGGCAAGCATGTTTATGTGCGTGTCCCATTGCTTTCACCTCCTTTCTAAATATAGTATAATTATAGCAGATTTAATTAGCTCAAACTAACTTAATTTACCATTAAATAAAAAACTATGACAGAAATTATTAATCTTGAATTCTTATTCAACGAGGCCAATGCCAAAGACGCTTCGGATTTGCATTTGGCGGTAGGCAAGTCACCAACCATTCGCTTGCATGGCGAACTCTCACAATTAGATTACGAGCCACTCTCTAAAGCAAAAATGGAAGAACTGGCTTTTTCTATTATCAAACCGACCGACAAAGAAGACCTTTTAAAAAAACGCGAGCTAGATACTTCGTGGCAAGCGCCCGATGGCACTCGCTTTCGCATAAACTTACATTTTGAAAGAGATAATATAGGTATGGTTACGAGAATTATTCCGACTAAGGCACCATCACTTGAAGAAATCGGTATGCCGCCAGTAGTATTTGAACTCACTCGCCTTTCCTATGGCTTAGTGCTCGTAACTGGCCCAACTGGTTGTGGTAAATCAACTACTTTAGCCGCGATGGTGAATTTAATTAATAATGAACGAGCGGTAAATATTATTACTTTAGAAGATCCAATTGAATTTATTTTCAAACCCAATAAATCAATTATCAAGCAACGCCAACTTGGCACTGATATGAATTCTTTTGCTGAAGGATTAAAACACACCCTGCGCCAAGACCCAGATGTAATTATGGTGGGTGAAATGCGCGATCTTGAAACTATTGCAGCGACCCTAACTTTAGCTGAAACTGGTCACTTAGTACTTGCTACCCTACATACTAATAATGCTTCGGAAACTATTGATCGCATTATTGATGTATTTCCACCTCATCAACAAACTCAAGTGCGCTTACAGCTTTCCTTTTCACTCCGTGGCGTAATTTCCCAAAGATTACTACCTAAAGTTGGTGGTGGTCGAGTAGCGGCTCGTGAAATTTTGATTAATAATCCAGCAGTAGCCAACTTAATTCGAGAAAATAAACACGGCCAAATTAAAACTGTTATTCAAACTCATGCTGATATGGGTATGATCACTATGGATCAGCATGTTAAACGATTACTGCAAGAAGGCGTAATCACTCGTGAAACTGCCTTAGCTCATGTTACCGCGCCTGAAGTTTTAAGCTAAACTATCAATTATTAAAACTTTTGCCCCGTTAGAGAAGGTTGTCGACGAAGCAGGTAGTTTAAAGTCACTGTCTGCACAAACCACTAGAAGACGGGGTTCTCTAACGGGGTTTATTCCGTTTCTAGCCCGAAGCGGATTTTGGGCTTGAAATAATATCTGTTTTATGGTAATATAAAAAAGCTTATCCGCTTTTTAAAAAGTTTAATTTTTTATAAATTACAAATTTTAATCAGATTTAAATTGTATTTTTATCCCAGCGGATAACCCTGAGCAAGTCGAAGGGTCTATTTTATTTAAAAAATAAAATATTTGAGCCCTAATTTTCTCTAATATAGTTTAGGCGCCCTTAGCTCAGTGGATTAGAGCGCTTGGCTTCGGACCAAGAGGTCGGGGGTTCAAATCCCTCAGGGCGCAAATTTGTATTAAAAAACCTATTTTTTTGATAAATTAATTTTACTATAAGCTACAAGCTATTTGCCACTAGCTAAATTAGGGTTCGTAGCTTCCACCTTCGCCTCTGGCTACGGCGGACAGGACGTTCGGATTGATAATTTATATAAAACACCAAGCTTAATTCTGTATCTATAATAAACTAGGGGTTCGTAGCTCAGTTGGTAGAGCAGTTGCCTCTTAAGCAATTGGTCGTGGGTTCGAGTCCCACCGAACCCACCATGTAGCGAAGCTACTTTTAAATACTGGACTCGAAGGGTACAGATAAAACATGAACTGCTTCATATTTTAGATGACCAGGGCTCTGGAGGAGAGTTGAGCGTTGCGCTGAGGGCGCCCGCGAAACTCGGGGAAGTGGAGTCCCACCGAACCCACTAAAATTGAAATTCTAAGCACTAAATCCGAAATCCTAAAGTTAAATCACAAATTTTTCGAATTTCGATATTAGGATTTGGGATTTTTAAAAACCATCGGGGTGTAGTCGCCTCATCGGCGACCCGCCGAAGAGGCGGGTATATAAATAATAATAGATTTAATTTCGTTCTATAATTACAAAGGATTACAAATTGTTTTCGGGGTGTAGTATACCGGTAGTACGCGTGCTTTGGGAGCACGTTGACTGGGTTCGATTCCCAGCACCCCGACCAATATAGAAGATTTTTATTAGTCGGATATCTTTTGATCATTATAAAATTTTATCTGTAGGGAATCGAAGGGTACTTATTAAAATGTGAACTGCTTCACATTTTATAAGACCCGGGCTCTGGAGGAAAAATTTAGCTTATGCCAAAGCATTGCTAAATTTTGGGGGAGGAGGAGTCCCAGCACCCCGACCAGTATAAAAAATAGCTTGTGCTAAAGTATTACTAAATTTTGGAGGAAGAGGATTCTGAAGCACCCCGACCATTCGACTTCGCTTATGGTCTTTGACCAATCAAATTTAATTTCAGTGTGCCGTGGTAGCTCAGTGGTACCTGCCTCGTCGGCAGGCAAGGAGCGCTCCGACCGCGGTCGGAGGCGTCGCAAAAATAAAATTAACGTTCATAAATCATCACTGTGCCGTGGTAGCTCAGTGGTAGAGCGCAGCCCTGAAGAGGCTGGCGTCGTCAGTTCGATTCTGACTCCAGGCACCAGGCGGGAGAGTGAATATTACGCCGGCGTGCGGAGTTCTTCCGTCTCTGGCGGAGACTCCAGGCACCACGGCCCGATAGCTTCG
>JBBTZY010000145.1:0-14278 GCA_038061115.1 Patescibacteria group bacterium
GTCTCGAATTTAGAATATAGAAGTTAGAAGCTAGAATTAGTACTGTACTTATCGAGATTCTATATTCTAGCTTCTAGATTCAAAACAACTTATACTAGTCCTCTATATTTTTAACTGTCGTCTCACTATTATGCCCACCGAACACACGATTCGCCTAACCGTCGCCGAGGCCGCGCGGCTATTTGGCACTTCACCCAAAACTATTCGCCAAGCTTTACGGCTTAATGAACTGACTTATATTGTGGTGCGCGGGCGATATAAAATTAATTTTGCCAGTATGCTTAAGTGGTCGCAAAGTTCTACCAGGCGCAAGAATATGCTAGCCCAAGGTGGGATGGGACAATTTGTGGAACAATGGAAAATTAAAAACAAAAAATTCTCACCGCAGGTACCGACTGGTGGTGAGAACTAGGGAAAGATATTTAATAAAAATATAAATTTATTAATTGTTAAATAATTGTCCCGAATCACGAATAACGAATTACGAATCAAGATAAGTACAATAAATCCCCCTCGCCCCCTTTTTTAAAGGGGGAATAACATTCGTAATTCTTGATTCTTTATTCTTAATTCGGGACAATTTGCTCTGGATTCCCACCTCCGCGGGAATGACAATCTACTATTGTTTATAAGTTACCTACCCACCACGCCCCACACCGCTCTACCAACCACTTCCCCTAAAGTCACCTCTACTTTCAAATCCTCTAACCCGCGTTTGATTGCCAATTCTACTTTAGCGCCAATACGATAGGGTTGAATCATGCTTGATAAACTACGTTCCCCCACTGGTTCACCCGACACGCTTACTATTTGATCACCAGCGCGTAAAATATTATACGCTGGGCTAGTTGAATTTACTTTAATTACTAAAGCGCTAGATAAACGACTAGTATCGGTCCACAACCAATCTGATGATTGATAAGTTAGGCCGAGGCTGGGGCGACGAATAATTTGATTTTTAAATAAATCAGGTAGAACTTGCGGTAAAAAATTAAGTGGTAAAATTTGTGGTAAATTAGATGGTAAAATTTCACTTATCAAACCCACAGCTTCACCGCGAAAATTATAAACTGGCGCACCTAAAGTATCGCTGGGTAAATTATTATCTAATAAATATCGATCGGGTATTTGCTCGGAATTTGCCATAGGATTTTTTAAAACATTATAACTCAAGGCATTAATTTGCCCTAAAGCCCGCCGATAAACTAGTGGGCGCAAGCTCTGCGAATTTTGAATTACGAGTACTGGTTCGCTAATTTCCAACCGCGGGTAGGCCGCAAACCCAACCACGGTTAACCCCTCGGCTTTAATTTTTATGTAACTTAAGGGTAGTACTGGGTCAGCTACTAAAATTTCGGGATAATAAATTTTACCAGCGACTCCAACCGCGGTTTTTTTATTTATTTTCAAACCAATATTTTTAGTGGTAACGAGCCAGCCATCGGCCGAAATTACCAAACCATAACCATAAATTTGTGTAACATTCATTTTGGTTTTATCAAGTGTGCTCGCTTCAACTAAGCCAAATACTACCGCACTGCCCCGCATTTTATCATACAAATCAAGCGAAACGCTGGGGCTGGGATTAATCAGAACCGGAACTGGTGTACTGCTTGGTGGACTTACAATGGGTGCTAAACTCAGCACCGCCCCGAGTGACGCCGCCACTGCCACTAACGCTACTACAATAATAAAAATTGCCCGACCACGAGAATCATCAAGCCAAGTAGTGTAGTTGGTTGATTTTTTGGCTTGACTGCTTTGAATATTGCGCGCTTGATAAATATCGTGAATTTCTTGATCGAATTGATCAGTTGGCTGATTCATAGTGATTTACTAAAAAATAATCAATTAATAATCCAAATTTTATATATAAATAATAATTGTTCCGAATAAAGAATTACGAAGCACGAATCACGAAAGTAAAGAATTCTTAATTCGTTATTCTTGATTCTTAATTCGCAACTAATCAACTCCACCTCGCTGATAGTAACACCAGCGCGAGTGCCGCTAACAAAATTAGCAATTCTTTACGCACTTGTCGAGTATTAACAAAACCTTGCCCTTCTTGCCGAAGCGCCAAGAGTATTAAAGCAAAAACCGCGGCCAAAGTAAACCCAACTACATAAAAACTAGTTGGCCACCAAAGTAGTACTAAAAATATCTGACCTAAAATCACATTGGCAATCAAAAGCGCGCGCCAAAATTTAATTATTTGACTATAATTAATTTGTAAAATAGCAGGCGTAAGAAGCGCCATTGGTAAATAAAAAGCCAGCCCAAGTACCCACCACGGTGTATTTAAAAATACTAAAAAGCTGTGGGCCGCTGTACCTAAACAAAAAACCGCTATATAGCTTAAAATTGTGGGTGGCGCTAAATTACCCAACGGATTATTCAAATAAAATAAGGTTTTAAGCCCACGCCACCAAGTTAAATACCACCACGACAACAAGGTGATAATTATTAAAAATAATAAACGGTAACCCAAATTTTCTAAAAATAACCACAACAAAAACGTGCTGGACCAAAAAATAACCAACACACCATAAGTTGCTAGCCAAAAACCCATGGCGGTTTTAGATATAAAGTATTGCCAAGCGGTGATGGCTAAAACCATTATTAAGGCATAAACCGAATACCACAACCAAAATGGGTTAATCCACGGTGTGATAAAAATAACCAGTATAAACGCTGACAAAAACCACGGCACCCACCAAGCTGTAGTTGGACCGGGCTTAAGCAAGCGCACCTGCGCTAGTCGCAGGCGACTTATAATACTTTGTTTATTGAGCCAAAGAGAGAAAGACATAGTGAATTAAATCCTAAATTCTAATCCGCCAGCTGGCGGACGAAATCCTAAAAAATATATAAATTCATAATTTTTAAATAAATCCGAAATATTCCGAATTACGAATAAAGAATTACGAATCATGGAAATAAATAAAATTCTTAATTCGTTATTCTTGATTCTTAATTCTAAACAATTATTCTCCAATATAACACAATGTTTATTTGTGACATTTATAGTCCGTTAGAAAAATTACCAGCACTTACTTCTTCCCATTCCCCGCCTACCATTTTATAGGCATGTAACGTCAAAACCGACTCTTTGTCATCGTAAACATATTCTACGGTTGTGCTAGCGCCGGCGCGGTTGTTGTAATGGGTTTTTTTGTTTAGTACGCGCGGAGTGGTACGGAGCTCTAATTTAAATTCACCAAGTGGTAGTTTAAAAGCAATGTTAATAAAAGTGCCCGGATCAGGCGACAAACTACCTGCTTCTTCAGCTAATACTTGATATTGTTTGTGGATTTTATCCACAATTTCTTGCCATTTTTCTTGAGTCATAGTATTTTAGTTCTTAATTTTCATTAGAACATTAAATCACTAGAACATAAAAACAAAAAAATAATAAATGTTGTATTGTTCTAATGTTTAAGTGTTTAAGTGTTTTTCATCCAAATACCTTCTTCCCTTCAAACTCTCTGGCATATAGCTTTGGTCAACAGGCTCTTTAAAATCCGGCGGATATTTGTAATCCTTACCATAATTCAAATCTTTCATTAATTTCGTGGGTGCGTTACGTAAATGCAGTGGTACTGGCTCGTTGATAGTACGGGCTACATCTTCTTTTATTTTACCATAAGCTGAGTACAAAGCGTTAGATTTAGGCGCGCGGGCTAAATAAACCACTGCTTGCGCTAAGGCCAAATTGCATTCGGGGAACCCGATTTGATGTGCCGCCTGATACGCTGCCACGGCTTGAAGTAGGGCTTGCGGATCGGCTAAGCCGACATCTTCCGAAGCAAAACGAATTAAACGCCTAGCGACATATAAAGGATCTTCACCAGCTTCTAGCATTCGTGCCAGATAGTAGAGCGCGGCATCGGCATCGCCCCCGCGCATTGATTTATGAAGCGCGGAAATTATATTGTAATGTTGTTCGCCATTTTTATCATATAAAAGATGGGTGCGCCCTAAACTTTGTTTGATAATATTTTCATTTAACTCCGCTACGCCATTTTTAAGTTGTGATTTAACCGCGAGTTCTAAAGTATTAAGTGCCACGCGCGCATCACCGTTTGATAAAACGGCGATATGATTGATCGCAACATCTGCACCATTTATTTTTATATTACCTAAACCCCGCTCTTTATCTTGAAGTGCCCATTCTAAAATCAATTTAATATCAGGCACGCTTAATTGTTTGATAACCACCACACGCGAACGGGAAAGTAGCGCCGCAATTACTTCAAACGAGGGGTTTTCAGTAGTGGCGCCGATTAAGGTAACAATGCCTTTTTCCACGCTTGGTAGTAGCGCGTCTTGTTGTGATTTACTCCAGCGATGAATTTCATCAATAAATAAAATAGTGCGCTGGTTTTTTAATTTTCTGCTACTTAACGCTTCACTTACCGCGGTACGCAAATCATCTAACCCACTCGCAACGCCCGAAAGTTCAATAAAATTTGATTTAGTTAAACGGGCAATGAGTTGCGCTAGCGTGGTTTTGCCACTACCCGGCGGACCACAAAAAATAAGCGACGGTATTTCATCGCTCTCAACTAAATTACGAAGTAATGTGCCCTCGCCTACTATTTCTACTTGACCCACAAATTCTGCCCAATTTTGCGGGCGCATTTTGTCTGGCAGTGGTGCCTCGCGACTCAAGCTATCAGCCAGCGCCGAATCAAATAAATCAGTTGTTTGGGTGGATTTTTTAGCCATAATTGCCCCACCATTTTAGCATAAACTGATATTAATTTAAAGCATCACAAAGTGTCAGCGGTCGCTGACACTTTGTGATGGATAAAATTTTAATTGATTATCATAAAACTTTTTTTACCATTTCGGTAAAAGTTATTTTTTGATAATCATGCTCTTCAATGCCATTTAATTTATAAACTTGATGAGTGGAAAAGCGTTTACCATCTTCTGATTTTAAACCTAAACTTAGAGAGGCGGCATTCACTTGTTCCCAAAGCTTCCCTTCAATTTCCAAATAAGGCGGAAGTTTTGGCCAAGTATCTATATCAAATTCCACCTCATTTTTCATAAATCGCACACGACGATTTTCTTCATAAAATTTTTCCTTCAAACCAATTGCTTCAAGTAGTGCGCCGGTTTGTTCAAAATCGCTTACTACTATTTCCATTTCTTCCATGCCAGTATCGGAAGTTGTGCCATCGGAAGTTTGTACTCCCAAACGCCGCTTAAAAGCCAAAGTAATCTTATCACCTTCATCACGCAAACGTAACCACGAATGCTCGGCCGCCAAACGCAAATCTGGATAATCAAAAACCCGCCGTCGATACAGCCACTCGCCGACTTTTTGTGCACCGATAGATTTGAGTTTATTTTCTATCTCAACTGGATTAATATTAAGAAATTTTACTTCAATTTCTTCCATTTTAGCGCCACAAACCAAGAATTAAACCAAATACTACAAAACAAACTAATTGGTAACCAGCTTGAATTAAAAATCTAGCCCAAGATACGCGAGCTGAATCGTTGTTCCACATTGCGCCCGAAGCTATCATCGGCATTATAAAAGCGGCCCAAATCCAAAGTGAACGCTCTAGACCGCTTACTTTTACCGTATCATTAATAAGATGAGCCAGAACTAAAACCTGAAATAAACAAAGTAAAAATTGTGTAATATATAATTTCCACACATTTTTCATCATTTCTTGGCGACGCGCCATATCCACCTTATCCATACCTGTAACTTCTAGCCACTTTTTACCGAACAAAGGACCATACCAAATGGCGCCTAAAACAATTGCAAAAACTGATGAAATTAAAACCGCCCAATAATTTGTGTCCATAGATAAAAAGTTAATAATTAAAAAATTAAGCTGTAGATAACGACTCTATTTTAAATAGCTTTTGAAAAACTAATAAAGAAAATAATACGACTGGTAGGGAAATAATCGCATTTTGTGGATTAAGCTGATTAATGACAAACAAAACAATGATGCTTAAAAATCCTAAAACTAAACTCCAAAAAACAGCTCGCTCATTTAATTTAAAATAAAGCGAACCAAAAACTACTGGAAATAAGGCGAGATTTAAACTAGCGAGCGAAAAACCAAGCGCTAAAATATTTTGATAAAAAATTGCCGTAAGTGCCGCCAAGGCGATAAAAATAATCATAAAAAAACGAGTGAGTTTTGGCATTGATTCGGCACTATATTTTACAGAATAATTTTTAAGGTCACGAGTAAAAATAGACGCCACGACAAAGGCAACTGTATCGGAAGATGACAACGCTACCGCGTAAAGTAAAACCATACCAAACTCTTTGAGTCCGAATGGGAGTAGTTGTGAAAAACCAGTAACCAAAGCATCTTCTGGTAAAATGCTAGGGAAAAATTGCTTGGTGGCCAAACCGACCACACTAATAACAATCCCTAGTATAAGTAATATCAAAGCCGAATAAGATAGACCGCGCTTTAAATTTTTTTCATCCTTAGTCGCAAAAATTCTTTGCCATAAATCCGGTGCCACCATAATTCCAAAACCAGCTATAAATAAAAAACCAATAATATTACCAATTCCTAAGGTGCCGAGGTTAAATTCTGCGATTGGAATATTTGTTTTACCGAAAAGCCAAATCGCCACTGACAAACTCATTATAAACATTATTGTCATTTGAAAAAAATCAGTGCGCACTACGGCCTTAAAACCAGCCAACAAAAGATAGCTTAGAATTATCACACCAGAGGTCAACACAGCCAAAAAATATGGGATTGGGAAAATAGCCGACAAAACTTTACCACTGATTATTAAATTTACTATTAACAGCAAAAAAAATTGAAGGACTAAAAAGAACGAAAACATCAAACCGTTTGATTTACCTAAAACTCTAAAAAAATATTCTGGCATGGAATATGCTTTAAATTCATCGGCTTTTTGTTTTATCTTCCAGGCATACTTTCTAACTAGCAGAAAACCAATGGCAATGCCAACAAAAAGCCAAATAGCTGAAAATCCATACAAATAAATATAGGCCAAATAAATCGAAAGGGTTGCACCATCAAAAAAACCGGCACTCATAGTGGCGGCCACCTGAATGCCTTGAACCTTGCGCCCGGCAATCATAAAATCTTCCTCAGTTTCTTTCCGAGCCGAAATAATACCAATAACTACAACAATTCCGATGTATAAAAGAAAAAATAAAATTGATAGAGTCATAAAATTACTTAATGATCGAACATTTTAAGTATATCAAAATTCTAACTGATTGTAATTTATTTACATTTAGCCTCTGGATTCCCCTTTTCAAGGGAATGACACAGATTGCACTAATTTTATATAGAACTACGTTACGTGGCGTATGAATATTTACACTTCATCACTTCCCAAACCTCCGCTCGCGGATTGCATACCAAGCTAATATTTTATCAAACTCTTCTTCACTTAAATCCGGGAAAAGCGTGGGTGTAAAATAAAGCTCGGCATATAAGAGTTCCCATAACAAAAAATTAGAAATTCTTTGCTCACCAGAAGTGCGAATCATTAAATCCACTGGTGGAAGATTTCTAGTCGTCATCGCTTGCTTTAAATCATCACTTGTTATTTTAGATAAATCAATGCCACCGCTTGATAATTTTTTTACTGCTTCTAAAATTGCCTGACTACCACCATAATTTATACACGCCACAAAATTACCTTTTGTGCCATTTTTAGTTTTCTCTTCGGCCTCAGCTATCAGCTTTTGTAAACTTTCGCGCAACTCTTCCCTTTCCCCCACAAAATGCAAGCGAATACCATCGCGCACAAACTCGTCTATTTCATTTTTCAAGCCAGTTTCAAGTAAATTAAACAAATAACCAACTTCGGCTTCTTTTCGCTTCCAATTCTCTTTAGAGAATAAATAAAAACTCGCCCACGGTATGCCGCGCTTAAAAATGAAGCGTGCGAATTCTTTGACTTTTTTATAACCCGCCAAATGACCTTCCAAAGTCGGAAGGTTTTGTGCTTTAGCCCAACGGCGGTTGCCGTCGACGATGATAGCGATGTGATTTAATGAAGACATAATAAAACTAAACATCCTTATGACTTTATATAATTCACTTTTGAGCTATAACTACAATCCAATTAGTATCTCCCTCTGGAACAATCTTATCATGCATTACTTTCATATTTAAATTACTTAAATAATTTTTTATTTCGGGCATGGTAAAGAAACTAAAAAATCTCTCATAGGTATAACCATAATCATTTTCTTTGATAATTTCTTCATCTTTTTGATTTAGCCTCTGCTCTTTAACAGCTAAATAAAGATACCCTCCGTCTTTAATGCTATTTTTAAATTCATTTAAAACCTCACTTACTTGCGCCTTTGGAATGTGCAGTAAAATTGCTTGAGCGAAAATTCCATCAAAAATATCTAATCCTAACGACTCTCTAATATCTTTAACATAAAATTCTCCAGTTGGACAATATTCTTTAGCTAATTTTATCATCTCTTCTGAAAAATCTATTCCCACCACTTTAAATCCTTTTTCCATCAAGTACTTAGTTTTTAATCCCGCTCCACAACCAACATCCAAAATTCTATCTCCTTTTTGGAGGTAATTAAAAAATATATAAGCTGAATCATTCCACCATTCCCTTTCTTTTTGATTCTTAAACCAATCTTGAGCTATTTTATTATAAGTTGCCTTAAGATCCATATTTACTAGTTAAAAATTACGAATGAAGTCAAATGGTCGGGGTGCGGAGAATTGAACTCCGTCTACACGCACCCGAAGCCCTGTACCAAAAATTTAATCGGGGCACTGGGAATCGAACCCAATCCTCACGCACCTTCACCCCGTTAGAAAAATATCTCGGAGATCCGGGAATCGAACCCGGTCTACACGCACCCGAAGCGTGTGTACTACCGGTATACTAATCTCCGATAATTTTCTAACGAGGCGGGGCGTGCGTACTGCCACTATACTATGCCCCGTTATGTTAAATTTTGGTACAAGGTAAACTGTGTGTATTTACCCAGAACCGAAACAAAATTTCTGGTTCTGGGCTACCGGTATACCCGCCTCTTCGGCGGGTCGCCGATGAGGCGACTACACCCCGATGAATTAGCGAGATAATGTTAACGTAAAATAGAACAGTTGTCCATAATTAAACCAAATAAACAATCATTGATAGATCGTTTAAATCCGAAGCACAAAACCCGAAATCCTAAATAAATCCAAATTATTTAAATCACAATTTCCAAACCCCAATCCGCCAGCTGGCGGACACAATAAAGTTTCAATGATTCAAAACAATAATTGAAAAATTAATAATTGGTTAATTTATTGTCGTACCTACGGCAGATCTCCCGTAGGGATGATAAATTGAGAATTGAAAATTGATAATTTTGAAAGATTGCTTTACTCACCTCCTCACTCGCAATGACCCCACTTCGCCGAGGCTACGCGGGGTACAGCTCTTACTTCTTAACTATGGGCATTATCACAATCTGCGAGACCTCACTTAAAGTTTTATTATTTTTATCCCACAGTCCTGAAGCTATCACTTCTGCCCCAACCATCAAATCAGCTGGTGATTTAGCAACTCTTTTGTCTAAAATTTTTGTAGTATCGGAAAATGTAACAACAATTAAACCATTATTTTTATTTTTTAAATTAAATTTATAATTTGCCGCATCTAAATTTTCTATTCGACCAGTAAAGGTGGTTTTTTTCTTAAGGATGGATAAATTTCTAATTAAACGCGGATTAATAATACTATCGCCCTCTCGCCTACCTTGAATTTGTAAAATATCATTAATTTTAAATTCCCCTAAATTTGATTTAGCACCCCAGCGCCTAATTAATTTAGTTTTATCAATTACTTGAACTTGGTATTCCTTATCTTTGACGGTAACGATTAGATTAGTACCATTTATTGCCTTAAGCTCAGCTTTATGCCAAAACATTGGTTTAAAAGACAAACCATTGCCCGCTAGTACACTAGACGGTAAAATAATGAGAGTAATAGCAAATAAAAAAATTTTATGAAAATTCCTCATAAACATAACAAGCGTTAATTATTAATTAACTTAATTATATCACAAAATTGACCTTAACGCACCAACTTTTTTAAACCAAAAGCTAGCCCAGAAATTATTACTACTAACAACAATAAAGCGGCGGCGTAAGATAAAAGCGGCAATAAAAATGTAATCGCGCCCATAGTCCAAATTGCTAATTGAACACCAATATTTTGACCAAGTAATTGACTAATAAAAACGATTAAAATAATGAGTAAAGACAAAGCAGTAAGGCCCGCGGCCGTGTATTTTAAATCATGAGTGGAGGGTGATAAATGCGCCGCGATACAAAAAGTTAAATAAACAAAAACCCAAGTTTGCCAAATAGTAAAATCAAATACTTGCCACAAATTAATTACCCACGTAAACCACGAAGTAAAATAGCCAACAATATTTAACCATATTTCGGAACTAACATTAAATACCGGAGCGACTGGTGCTTGGGGCAGTAGCATTGTCACCAACCATAAAATAAATGTGCCACCAAGTAGTGGAAATATGGAAATAATAATTAAAGTAATGGGATTATTTGACGCTTCGTGCGTAACCGAGCCAAGCACTGTACCACCATCGATTTTTTTCGGCCATAAAGAAAAACCGTGTACGCGCGTAAAAGTAATCACCGCGCCCAAGAGATGCGATAATTCGTGAATTACCACGCCCGGCCATAGTAAAAAATTGTAAATTGTTTGGCCAAAAAGCACGAGTAAAAATTTACTAGAAAGACGGGATAGGTACAGCACTAGGAGAATGGCAATCAGACCGGAGATAATGGTGGAGAGATTCATATTTAAATATCTAATTTCTAATCACTAATGATGTTTAAATCCTAAGCCCTAAATCCGAAATCCTAAATAAATCACAAATCACAAATCCAAAAAGTTTTTAGTTTTTAAGTATTAGGATTTTAAAATTTATTTGGGAATTAGACATTAGGATTTAGGATTTTTTAGAAATTAGGAATTAGTTATTAATGATTCTAAACAACTTCTTCCCCTCTTCCCAATACTCCGCGCGTCCATTTAACTTCTGCCCATACCACCACTCCACGCCCCACACAAAGGCCTCGGAAAGTCCAGTCGTACGGGCGAAATTTGTGTGTTCTTCAAACTGTGCCAATGAAAAAGATTTTTGCGCTTCTTGGTAACTTAAATTATTTAACCCACTCGGCGCCCACGGCTCCATTTGCAATTCACTAATCACTGTTTTATTTACAAATGGCAAAACAAGCGCGGCTTTGAAACGATAAAAAAACGGTGACCAGAAATAACGGAAATACCCTAGTGTTTTGTCCCAAGTGACACGGTACATAGTAACACCTTGCTCATCCGCCAAAATTGAAGTTTCAAGCCACGGTGAAATTTCACCTGAATCAGTCATTAAAATCGGACGTGACGAATCAAGCGATTTTATTAAATCACGTTCTTCTCTCAATAAATGAAAGTTAGGCGTGCCACATTTACCAAAAGCAAATAGAGGTTCATTTTCAAGTTGCCATCTAATAATTATTGGATTAGATTGATAATGTTCTACCACTTTTTTTAGCATTGTTAAATGACGCGCCCGCACTTCCCATGGTTTTAAATCAGATAACCAAATTGGGTCGTGACACTCTGGCCAACGCGGTAATTTTCGCCCTACCGCCAAAGTTACTTTAATATTTTTTTCAGCCACAGAATTTATATACCAATCAAGTTCTGAAAAATTAAACTCCCCGCTTTGTTGTTCAATATCATTCCAATTGGCTTGCAAACGTACTTGTTGGGGCTTTAAATCACTTAAAATGCCTTGCCAAACAATTTTAGCGTCAAGACCCAGATATTCGGCCTGACGCGGCGCAAAAGCCACCACCCACTGAGATTCTTTTGTGAATGGTAAAAATTGCACTTGTACGGCGCCGTAGATTAGTACAGCGGCGATTAGAGATAGGAAAATGTAGAGGTATTTCATGTTAAATTAGTTTTAGTTTCGATCATTAGAACACTAGAACACTTAAACATTAGAACATTATTAATAAAAAACTTTTTGTTCTTATGATCTAGTGATTTAATGTTCTAGTGAAAACTCTTACTACCCCAAACTCAATAACCACAACCCGGCGCCGATTAAAATCATGGCTTGAATTTTTTGAAATAGCACGGCGCGAGAAAATTCTTCTTTAAGTAAAGATTGGTGAAAGCGTGATAAAATGGCCGCCATGACCAGCAAAAAAACATACTGTACGCCTTGTAAGGCGTTCACCAAACTCACACTGGTTAAACTTATAGCGTACGTAATAATAAGACCTGATAGTGCGCCAGCCGTTTGTCCCCCCAAAACTATCCATTTAAAACTTTTATGACCGACTGATAAATCATTTCTTAATTCTTTAATCACGCCAGGGAGTAACAATAAAAATAACCCCGCACCCGACGCGCCCAAACGATTCCAAATCAAACTAGAAACAAAATTAGTATGCTCTAAGGAAAATTTTAGTAAAACCGATGAGACGGCAAAGGCAATGGCCGCGCCAATTGCTAAAACCAAATTATAGCCCTTGAGACCGCTTTTACCTTGGGTAATTAATAAACCACCTAAAACTAATAAAACAAAGCTGGCTATTTCATAAATTGACAAACGTTCACCTAAACTAATAAAAGCTAAAATTAGAACAAATAATGGCGACCAACTACCGATTAAAGCCGGCACGCGCGAGGCCTCGGCCGTTTTAAGAATAGTAAACATTAACCACAAGCCAACTGTAAAAATTGCACCGGAAACTAAGCCGACTAACAAAACCGGAATCGAAACAAACTCCAATCCAAAAGGCGTAAGCACTAAAACAAATAATCCCAAAATAGAAATCATTACCGTATATACGGCGGGATTTTTTATTTGTTTACTGGTTAATAAAATTTTATCAACCGCGATAGCCGTAGCATTTAAAAAATAGCCAATTGCCGCCCAAAGTAACCACATAGAATTTTAAATCCGAAATCCTAATCCGCCAGCCGGCGGACTAAATCCTAAAAATAAAGAATAATTGTCCACCTACAAAAATTAAATAAATTAAAAATAAGCCTAAACCTTCAAGGCGTGTTAATTTTCTGCCTGTGAAGCTAAACCATCCAAAAGCCAAAAGTAATAGCAATGTAAAAAAACCCAACCAAATAAGATGATTATCTACTGTAATAACAAACCCGCGTGGTAGGGCTAAAATTCCCAATACCAAAGAATTACCTAAAGCACTACCAAGTAAATTACCTAAGCTTAATTCTCTCATTTTACGCTTCGTAGCGCGAATGGCTAAAGCAATTTCTGGTAAATTAGTGCCCACCGCCAAAATTATCCAACCTGTAACGACTTGAGTTACCCCAAGTAAATCAGTTAACTCTAAAGAAAATTTTAAAATCAAACGTGAAATTACTACCACTGCCAAAACACCAACCAATAATAAAGCAGTTGCATCGGTTAAAGAACTATTCTCGGTTAATATTTCTGGTTCAATTTTCCGACGACTTCTAATAAAACGCCAAGCGAGAAGTATATAGCCCAAAATCAAAATCACACCATCAGCGCGCGAAAGATTACCATCAAAACTTAAGGCCACTGGTAAAATTATAAAAGCACCAACCGCCAAAAATTCACTAACATTAAACGAATGCTTGGTTGATAAATCACCCCGCGCTAAAACACTTAAACCAACCACCAACCCGAGGAGCACAATAATTCCACCAGTTAAATTGCCAAATGACAAAGCGCCATCGCCCTGCCCTACAGCTTGGATCCCTAGTGAAAATTCTGGTAGAGATGTTAAAAGTCCAATCAATAGTCCTAAGGTAAAAATCGGCCACCTAAGCCGCCGCCCAATTTTTTGGGCATTATCAATTACCAAATCCGCCGCCAAACCAATTAAATAAAATAATAGGGCGAGCAGAGCGATTAATAATATAACAGACATAGGGTAAGTATAGCACGGGATGCGAAGGATGATAATTTTTAAAATCTAAAATAAATCTTAAAATTTTAAATAATATATTTTGTTACTTCTTTAATAGAAGTAACCAAGAATCGCGGCCTATGTCTTCGGGTTTGAACAGTGCTCGTCAAACGAGCTGGCTCGGGCTATGCACAGCGACCACAGCACGCCCGAGCCGAACGCTCGTTTGACTTCCGCTCTGTACAACCCTACGACGAGGCCGCATAACTGCTAATATTTTTTCATTTTACATCGTCATTTTCCATTTT
>JBBTZY010000146.1:0-2948 GCA_038061115.1 Patescibacteria group bacterium
TTCCCCCAGACAAATTGTTTCGCCCTGCCGAGTCCGTTTTAATCATTTGGATTTAGATCGAAATAGTTTCGAACCTTGTCCAACAAACACCGACATTTATTTGTAAATTAATAAAAATATGAATAAACAATATCTTACACCTGAAGATCATACACCATCTATGGGAGCGTATTCTCCTGGTATTAAGGTTGATTTAAGTGATTCAGAAATGATTTTTGTTACCGGTCAAATTGCTAAGGATAGCGGTGGAAATGCTGTGGCGCCGGGTGATTTTACTCAACAAACTGAATTTATTTTTCAAAATATTGAAAAGATTTTAAAGGAGGGTGGCGCGACAATTAATGATGTGGTAAAAGCTACTATTTATGTAACAGATATAAATAAATTTAAAGAAGTTTCCGCGGTGCGCAATAAATATTTTGAAACTTCAAAACCAGTCAGCACACTCGTTGAAATTTCTAAGACTGTTAAAGCAGGTTGTGAAGTAGAGATTGAAGTAATTGCGATTAAGCAAAAATAATATCATAATTTGTTATTTATGAAAAAACAAATTAATAATTTTGCTTGTATAGATGGTGCTAATTTGTATAATGGTGTACATGATTTAGGATGGTTGTTGGATTATGAGCGTTTTAGGGTTTGGTTGAATGATAAGTATAGTGTTACGAGGGCATATTTATTTCTTGGTCTAATACCAAAATATAAAGATTTATATACTTATTTGCAAGAGGTTGGTTACACTTTAGTTTTTAAAGAAACAACTAAAGATGGTGAAGGTAAGGTAAAAGGAAATTGCGATGCCGATTTAGTTTTGAGAACAACTTGTGATGCTTATGAAAATCGTTTTGATCAAGCGATTTTAGTTTCTAGTGATGGTGATTACGCAAGTTTAGTTAAATTTTTACAAAATAAAAGCAAATTAAAAGTTATTTTATCGCCTAGTAATAAATGTTCTATTTTAATAAAAAGGACTAACGCGCCAATTGTCTATTTAAATACACAAAGAGGAATTTTATTGCAAAAAGAAAAAGCCCCCAATGTGGACGGAACCACACCAGGGTCTTCTTCGTAGTGATATAGTTATATTAGCATAAGTAGTATAAACTGTCAATATGGCCAATGAAGTAGAACAAATTAAAGCGCGGTTGGATGTGGTAGATGTAATAGGGGAATTTGTGCGCCTCAAGCAATCCGGCGCGAACTGGAAAGGTTTGTGCCCGTTTCACGGTGAAAAATCGCCTAGTTTTATGGTACATAAGGGCAAGCAGATTTGGCATTGCTTTGGTTGCGGAGAAGGTGGCGACATTTTTTCCTTTATTCAAAAAATTGAAAAAGTTGATTTTTCAGAAGCATTAGAAATTTTAGCGCGTAAGGCGGGTGTGGAAATTGTGCGACATAGTCCAGCTGAAACTAATCAACGTTTAAAATTATTTAAAATTTTAAATTTAGCTAGTGAATTTTATCAACAAGAATTAAAACAGTCATCAAGCACTAAAGCCCAGCAGTATATTAAAGCCAGACAAATTACCGACGAAAGTTCGGCTACATTCAGCGTTGGGTATGCGCCGGTTGAATGGGATAAGTTAATAAATTTTTTAAGAAAGCAAAATTTCAGTGTAGAAGAAATCATTGCCGCAGGGTTAGCTTTAAAAAGTAATCGTGGGCCGGGCGCTTATGATAGGTTTCGTGATCGGTTAATATTTCCAATTAATGATTCGCAAGGGCGCGTAGTAGGTTTTGGTGGGCGCACCTTACAAGCTGATGCAAAAGAAGCCAAGTATATTAATTCTCCCCAAGGTTTAATTTATAATAAAAGTTTAATTCTTTATAATTTAGATCGAGCCAAAGATTTTATTAAAGAAGCAGGTTTCCTGGTTTTGGTAGAGGGTTATATGGATGTAGTTGGGTCGTGGCAAGCAGGTGTAAAAAATGTAGCGGCTACCTCTGGTACAGCTTTAACAGAAGAACAAGGTAATTTATTAAAGAGATATACCAATGAGGTGCGCATGACACTAGATACAGATAACGCTGGCCAAGATGCGTTTTGGAGAGGGATTGATGTTTTGTTGGGGTTAGGGCTTGAGATAAAAGCAATAAAATTACCATTTGGTAAAGATCCTGATGAATGTGCTAAAAAAGATCCAGCCGCTTATTTAACAGCTGTGAAACAATCTATGCCGTTTGGTGATTATATGTTGGATATTACTTTGCAAAGGCATGATATTTCAACTAGAGAAGGCAAAAAAATGGCGGCGGACTATTTATTAAAAGTATTTGATAGGTTTCCCAATCCAATTGATAGAGATTTTTATTATAAAAAATTAGCTAGCGAATTAAATATTAGTGAGACGGCTATACGTGAGTGGAAACCACATGCCGCGCGACAAATAGACAAAACATCACCCAAAGAACAAAAAAGTAATAATTTAGATCGCCATGAAATATTATCAAAACGCTTTTTAGGTTTGATTTTAAAAAGTTATAGTTTAAAGGCGGGTAATGAGGCCTTTAATACCATCACCCCGGAAATGATAGCTCCCACTCAGCAAGAGCTTTACACTTTGTTTACTTTATTTTATAATGAAAGACATCAGCTAGATTTAGATGAGTTGAAATCAGAGTTAGTTAATCGAGCGGAATTACTCAATAATCTGGAAAGTATTTTCTTACAAACGGAAGATGAATGGGGTGAATTAGAAGATGTGGTGCTAGAAGCCGAGCTTTCCGCGGCCGCTCGTTCACTTAAACAACATTATTTTGCGCTGGAACTCCGGCGTTTAAGTGCTGGCATTGCCAGCGCTGAGAAAATCGGCAACAATGCAGAGCTTAATGAATTATTAAGCCGTTTCGCCGAAATTAGTCGTCAAGTTTCATTATTATAATTAAATTCATCCTTAGCTTATCAATTTTGTAGCCATAAAATTATGGTTTACAATTTGAAGAAGTTG
>JBBTZY010000147.1:0-1368 GCA_038061115.1 Patescibacteria group bacterium
ATGCAGGAAAACGATGTTTCTAAAATTTCCGGACTTTATCCAAAATATATTCGCCTTGATCATATCTATGATTTTTATGATGTTGTTACCCGTAGCCCTTCAGGTAACTTAACTTTTGACTTTTCCAAACTTGATCAGACGGTCTGTGATATTTATAATACAGGCGCCAAACCGTTTTTTTCTTTAGGCTATATGCCTCCGATCATGTCTGATGACGGGTCACTTATTGGTAAGCCAAAAAATTGGAATGAATGGACTTTCTTAGTTCAAAAAACCGTCGAGCATTATAGTAGTAAAGATACAGTTTTACCATGTGGAGCGTTGGAGGATTTTTGGAAAACTGATATTTATTATGAAGTTTGGAATGAACCGGACTTAGAAAGTTTTGGTAAATGGAGATATACGGGCGGAGACAAAAGTTATAGTGAACTTTATTTTTATTCGGTTAAAGGGGCTCAACAGGCGCAGGACATATTACCTTATAAAATTGGCGGCCCTGTCACAACAGCTTTATATAAAAACTGGATTCAAAAGTTTCTAGACTACGTGATCGCTAATAATTTAAGAATTGATTTTATTAGCTGGCATCACTATTCAAAAAAAACTAATGACTTTACTCAAGATATAATTAATTTAAATAAATGGTTAGGAGAAGATCCAAAGTATGACCGTTATGAAAATTTGCCAAAGATAATTTCCGAGTGGGGTTATGACAGCGAAAAAAATCCGATCGCCGATACCGATGTTGGAGCTGCCCATACAGTTGCCTCACTTCGAAATTTAATCAGCGCTCGATTGGAGCAGTCATTTTTATTTGAAATTAAAGACGGCCCGACTCTTTCTTGGGGAATTCTAACCTATCAAGGACAAGAAAAGCCACGTTATAAAGCGCTGAAGCTTCTTAATGCCTTAGATGGAAATCAAATAATAGTTGAAGGAGAAGGAACGAATGTAAGTGCCATTGCTAGCGTGAATGATGACAAGATTGTATCAATTTTAACTAACTATGATGAATCCGGCCGCAACTATGAAGCGGTACCAGTAACTTTCAAAAATTTAATCGGAACCAATTACAAACTGACAAAAACATTCTTGGATGGAAGGTCAGATGTTTCATTAAATTTAAAACCGGTTATTGGAGAATTAAAATTAAACGGAGAAAAGGCAGTTATAATGCCAGCCAATACTATAGTGGCACTGGAATTAATTAAGATGTGATAATCTTTATTTTTTCATGAAAATAGTCGGCAATGGCTTACTTTTGGCAGCTTCTTTGATCTGCATAAAGCCTTCGGAAATAATCTGATTAAGATACATTATTTTTCGGTAAAGAAAAAATTCGCCTAAAAATAACAAAATAAAACTGAT
>JBBTZY010000148.1:0-544 GCA_038061115.1 Patescibacteria group bacterium
AAATTAATAAAACCAGCGCCGGCGATTTCAACTTTAGCACAAATTCTGGTAATAACTTTTGAAGCGTTAAGAGCTTGTAGCAATGTTTCACCGGCCACGCGCGGTGTTACTCCCCAGCGACTAGCTACTTTCATCGCTACATTACTCGTAAAATCACCGTGCGCCATATCACGCGTCGGCACCACTTACACTTCAATTGGCTTTAATTGATAGTGTTCGCGGGCTAATTTAAATAGCTCATTTTGTAGTTTGAGTGATAACATACCCAGAATATCAACTTCACTCCGCCTAACTTAGGCAAGCGATGACCAAAGATTTAATGATTAAACTATGATTAAAATTAGATAACATAGTGAGAGTATTATTTAGGCGGGAATAAGCTTAAGCGAACCCAGATACTAAGAGCTTTAATAACAATTATTAGCTAGATTAAGATTAATTATAGCGATAAGTTTACTAGTGGTGAAGGGAAGTCACTGTGCCCGATGGCTCTAGTACTGGGCGAACCCAGATACTAAGAGTTTAATAGTGTTTGTTAGGCAAA
>JBBTZY010000148.1:644-3963 GCA_038061115.1 Patescibacteria group bacterium
GCTTGGGGAAGATGAAGCCCAGTACTGTGTCAGCAAGACTCTAGTACTGGGCGAACCCAGATACTAAGAGTTTAATAGTGTTTGTTAGGCAAATTAAAATTAATTGAAGTATGATGCTTGGGGAAGATGAAGCCCAGTACTGTGTCAGCAAGACTCTAGTACTGGGCGAAGTTGTATTGCTGGGATAACGCTCTTAATTATACTGGTTTTTTCGATTTTAGCAAAATAAAAAACACTAAGGCCGAATGCTCTAGTGTTTAAGTGTTCTAATGCTCTAATGAATAATTACTTCTTCACCGCCTCCACCAGCTTCGCAAAAACTTTTGGATAATCATTAGCCAGTTGAGAAAGAATTTTGCGATCAAGTTCAATCTTATTTTTCTTTAACAAATCCATAAATTTACTATAACTCAAACCATACTCACGCACCGCGGCATTAATGCGAATTTGCCAGAGTCGTCTAAAATCACCTTTACGATCCCGGCGATGCGCAAAAGCATGCACCCCAGCTTTACGAGCCGCTACTTTGGCTAAAGTAATTTTACTTTTGCGCCCCCAGCGGTAACCTTTGGTTTGCTTTAATAAATTTTTTCTTCGTTTGGCGTGCATCACGCCGCGTTTAACTCTGGCCATACCTAGTATATCAACTTCGCTTCGCCTAAAACAAACGAGCGAAAGTTAAAGAATTAATAATTAAATAATGATTAAAATTTGGTAATATAATAAACTTATAATTTAGGCGCTAGTCAGCTTTAGCGAAGTTGTATTACTAGGCATAAATTTAGTTATTAGTTCAAAGTGTTAGTAAATAGTTCCTGGCCAATAGTTCCTGAGTTACTTTCTAGTGGCTAGGAACTAGTTGCTAGTGGCTAAAAATTATGATTGATTTTTCTTAAACCCCTCAAACGCTTTAAGCACTTCGAGTGGTACCGCAAAAACAACAGTATTAGATTGGTCAGACGAAATATCATTTATAGAATTTAAAGTTCGAAGATGTAGCGCACCTTGTGAACCAGCTAAAATACCAGCCGCTTTCGCCAAATTCTCAGCCGCCGCCACTTCACCTTCAGAATTTATAATCACCGCCCGTTTTTCACGTTCAGCTTCGGCTTGCTTGGCAATGGTGCGAATCATATCCACTGGTAAATTTATATCTTTAAGTTCCACCGAAGTTACTTCCACCCCCCAAGTCAAAGTTGCCTCATCTACAATTTTTTCAATTTTATCAGAAATAGTAACACGTTGACTTAAAAGCTCATCTAAAGTTACTTCGCCCACAATATTTCGCATTGTAGTTTGCGCCAGTTGGAGCACTGCGAAATAAACATCTTCTACTTCCAGCACCGATTTAGAAGCGTCCACCACTTTATAATAAATTACCGCATTTATTTTAGCGGAAACGTTATCTTTAGTAATGGCATCTTGGGTTGGTACATCTACCGCTTTAAGACGTAAATCAATTTTACGCATCGATTGAAAAATTGGCCAAACAATCCGCCAGCCCGGATTCACCATTTTAGTAAAACGCCCCATAGTGAATTTTACGCCTCTTTCATATTGATCCACTTGGCGAAGCCCCGATAAGGCAACTAATATAAAAATACCAACTAAATACCACATATATTTATTAATTAAGAACCGGGGATTAATTTGCGTAACGCCGGTACGTTTACCTTGGCAATTTCCACGTCGCGACGCTTAGCGCGAGTTACACCGCCTGGTTCACGAGAATTAAAATGATTCTGACCAGCAGTACGCTTCATCAGTTTGCGACCTGATGTTACGCGAAATCTTTTTACTGTAGCTTTGTGAGTTTTAACTTTCATAGGTGTGAAAAATAGACAATTTAATAGCTATAAAATAATACAGAATTTGAGCAATATAGTCAAGGAGGAGGTTTAAAATCCTAAGCCCTAAATCCGAAATCCTAAATAAATCCCAAATCGTAAATCCTAAAAGTTTTAGTTTTTGGGTATTAGGATTTTAAAATTTATTTGGGAATTAGACATTAAAATTTAGGATTTTTTAGAAATTAGGCATTAGTTATTAGTCATTTTTAACTCACTTTCCTCTTTCTTTTCCTCTTTCGCCTTCGTCCCCGCCTTCTTCACCACCTGCATACTAACATTACCACCTTGTCTGGCGAGCGGGCTTTCCACTTGAATACCTTCACCTAAATCCGCTACAAACTTTTGCATAATTTCGCGAGCTAAATCACCGCGACCCTTTTCTCTCCCACGCAAAATCATTTCCAAGCGCACATGATGCCCTTCATCTAAAAACTTTTTTGATTGATCAATGCGTACTTGCCGATCGTGTTCACCAATTTTTAAGCTCAAACGAATACCCTTGAGTGCTACTTTGTGGGCTTTAACTTTTTGGGCTTGCAACATTTTTTTCTGTTTATACTGAAATTGCCCCCAATCCATTATTTTACAAAGCGAAGGGCGTTCAGTTGGATTTACTTCCACTAAATCAAGCCCCGCTTCTTGCGCGCGACGCAAAGCTTCCACTGTTTGCACAATGCCACAAGGCTTCCCTGTTTCATCTATTAACTGAACTTCAGGGATTCTAATATATTGATTCACCCGATATCGGGGACGATAAAAATTACGCAAGGTAGTTTAGATAATGATAAAAAATAAAATCCTAAATTCGAAATCCTAAATCCTAAATAAATCAAAATGACTAAATGACAAATTTTAAACGTTATGCCGCCCTGTAGATGGTTTTAAACCTTTTATAAGGTTCTCTTTTTTCTGACGAGACCATTTTTTAATTTGTAATTCTCTTCGCCGAGCTTCAATTAAGCTACTAAATTTTTCAACATAAACCATTACACCTTCTCCATGATCGCGAAACCATTTAGCACCCAGACCTTTATTATGTATAATAATTCTTTGTTCAACATTATTAGTTGAGCCACAATATATACTGTTATCGGCACATCTCGCTATATAAAAGAAAAATTCTGACATTTTTTAATTAAAAAATTGTTATTTGCCTCTCGACATGGCCCATTCGGCCTGGCCCTTTGGTCTTGAGCTCAGGGTCGAAAGAAGCTCATGGCCGAGAGGTCGAGGCACCATTCAACTTCTCATAGATGTAAAGGTCGAAGTTTCTACCGAAGTAGAAACGAAGACCATGAGCGAAGTCCGGTGCGAACCGGACGAAGTCGAAAATATTATTTGTTAATCTTGCCTCTCGACTCCCCTTCGACAAGCTCAGGGTCGCTCGAGACACCATTCGACTTCTTGAAAATCTAAGGTCGAAGTTTCTACCGAAGTAGAAACGAAGACCATGAGCGAAGTCCGGTGCG
>JBBTZY010000149.1:0-3589 GCA_038061115.1 Patescibacteria group bacterium
ATCTCAAACACATTATTGATTTCGGTCACACTTATTAATGAGCTAATGCGGGGCTTTAAACTATGGTACTTTTGATGTAAGCTCACATTGAAATTTATATCTTTTGACATTAGTCATTTTTAGAAATTAGATATTAGGATTTAGGATTTTTGAGAGATTGCTTCGTCGCTCGCTTTACTCACTCCTCGCAATGACATAATACTCTTACTTAACCATTATGCCTCGCACTCACTACCCTTCCAACCCAACTCGTCTTGACGAACCATTTGAACCCGGCTCTTCGCCTGTGCGGCGGGTAGTTTTGAGTTTCTTAGTTGCAGTGGTCGCTATAACTGCTTTAGTTAGCTACTACGCTTTGCAACGCGCCGAAATTATTTTAGAAACTGCGCCAACCAATACTGTAGTTGAAACCGAATTAAATATGGGTGATCCAGCGCCACTCGGCGGCGTGAGTGCCAAAATTTTACAAACCGAACTCACGGGTGAAAAAAAATTTCCCGCTTCACCTTCGGGTGACAAAGAAGATCGTGCCTCGGGTCAAGTAACGTTATTTAATAATCAAAATACTTCACAAACCTTAATTGCCACCACTCGCCTACTTTCGGCGGATAATATTTTATTTCGTTTGAAAAAAACTACCACTATTCCAGCGAGTGGTAAAATCACCGCTGATGTAATTGCTGATCAAACTGGCGAAGCTAGCGCTATTCCACCCAGCAAATTTACTATTCCTGGTCTTAAGCCAGCACAACAAAAAAAGGTTTATGCAGAATCAAGTGAGCCAATGAAACAAGCTGAAAAATCTGGTAACTTAGTGCGCCAACTTGATATTGAAGCGGCGCGGAAAAATTTAAGCGATACGCTCACCCCACAGGCGCTAGCTAAATTACGCGAAACACTCCCCGCCGACTTAAAAAGTCAAGCTGTAATTTATAAAATTGAAGTAACTGAGGATAAATCCAGTGTACCTGCTGGCACAGCCGTACCAGAATTTACGGAAAGTATAAAAATTAAAGTAACCGCTGTATTTTATCAAGCCGACACTTTGCGAGAATTTGTGCTTAATAAATTAACTGACGAAACACCACTCGGCCGTCAAGTATTAAAACTAGAAGATGAAAGCTTGTCATTAACTTTGGATACTGTGGCAAGCGACTTAAGCAATGTGCAAGTCAAAGTTAAAGCCCTAGCTCAAGTGGTACTGGCTGATCCTGATCAAGCTATCAATAAAGTAGAGTTAATCGGCCGCAGCCCAGCCGAAGTTAAGCAATATTTTGAAAGTATGCCGGGCGTTAAAAGCGCTGAAACTATACTTTCACCATTTTGGGTTAAAACCGTACCACAAATTGAAAAGTATATTACGATTAAGGTGAAGGGATAATTCTAACTCCTCCCATCCTCCTCTTAGTCTAAGAGGAGGAACTAAGGACGTCGTTTCCTCCCCTTAAATAAGGGGAGGTGAGGAGGGGTTATAATAAAGTTCCCTCTCTTAATTAAGAGAGGGTTAGGGTGAGTTAAAAAAATATGACAAATTATATTTATAATTCACCATCACTAAAAAAGAAACGCCAAACTCTACGTCATAATCAAACACCAACCGAACAATTATTATGGCAAAAATTACGTAATAAACAAATTTTAGGTGTTAAATTTTATCGCCAGTATTCAATTGGAAACTACATACTGGATTTTTATTGTCCATATTACAAATTAGCAATTGAGTTAGATGGTAGTCAACATTTAGTAGAAACTAAAATCCAACATGATTCAGAACGAACAATATTTCTTAATAATTATGGGGTTAGAGTTTTACGCTTTTACAACAACGATATATTTAACAACCTAAATGGAATATTAGAAAAAATAATTGATGAAATTGATAAACTAAGTAACTCCTCCCAACCTCCTCTTACTTAAGAGGAGGAGACGTCCCCTCTCTTGGTTAAGAGAGGGTTGGGTGAGTTAAAAAAATCGGCACAAGATTAACTTGGGCCGATTGGATTATTAAACTATAAATATTTTACTCACAGAAAATAGCAAAACCAAAATTTCTGGCTACATTAACAGCTGATTCGTATTCTTCTTCCTTTTCTTGGCATTCAACCTGTTTTGCATCACTCAACAACTGTAACCCCATAAACAAGTAGGAGCCAAAATATCCTGATTTTAATTTGTCATTATTACTCCAAACTTTTAACAATTCTTGGAGATTTTTATTTTCTACTTGAAGCATATCTTTAAATGAAGCAAGTACGCTGAATATTTCATCCGCTTCAACTTTTAATCGTTCAGCTTCTCTTTTCAAGATATTTATTTTATTAATAACCGGGTCAGATGGAGTTCCTTGAATTTTACTTGGTAATACGCCAAAAACATTACGGAATTCACGATGGTTAATGTACACAGCTAAAGTCTTAGCGAATGATACTATACATAGCAAAGAAAAAATAACTATTGCCAGCAATGTAAGTCGCACAGGATACTCTATATTGTTAGGATTATCATACGACCATACAATACTCAAATAAACACTGCAGCCTAAAAACAAAAGACATAGTATTGTTAATCCTATGTAATAATTAGTCTTTGAATAAAATTTATTATTTTTCATATTTTTTCCTTATTTGAAATTTTAACGAACAATTGTTATTTTCCTACATCTTACCATTTACTAGCTGTAAGTCAAGTTGACCTATTTTTAATTTATACTATAATTACCAATGTACGCTATAGTAATGGCTACCAACCATTAATCGCTATAATAAGCGAAGTTTGCTTAGGCAAACCTAAACGTACAGACAATTTATGAGCGGTCCGAAGTTCTTCGGACAATTTGGGTGGAACCCTCCGATGACCATCGGAGCCCAAACGATCATTTTAGATTGTTTGGTTTTTTTATTTTTATGCTCAAAAGTTTAACACAAAACATCTTACCAATTGTGCCTGATAATTTTGTTGTACCAACATCAAAAGATTTTGCTAATTTTAAATTGGAGATTTTAAATAAAAATCATTTATTACTAGATTATAAAGCGGTAATGGAAAGCATTAAAAAAATCAAAGGCGTTTTTGGCTCTTATGAACCAAATTGGCCATCAAACGATTTAACCCTAGAGGACGATTTGTCCGATTTAAACTGGCACTACCAAGAATTTGAACGGCGAACTTCTTTTACTTACACTGTACTAAGTTTAGACAACCTACAATGTTTAGGATGTGTATACATTTTCCCCTCTGACAAAAAAGAGTACGGCACTATAGTTTTTTTATGGGTTAATTCAAATGGAATTTTAACAACGCAAGATTTATATAAAAATATAAAAGATTGGCTTACTAGTTCGTGGCCATTTTCAAAAATCGGATACCCGGGAATAGAAATCAATTGGAACGAATGGGATGCGTTACCAAATAAAACCTCCTAAATTTTACATTTTAATTGTTTTGGCAATTACCCCGCTAAGCGGGGTGAAAGCCAAGCATTCATTCTCATTTTTATTTTTGATATTTAAATTTTAATTTTACCACTATGCCTACTCCTACTCTCGACGCCAAGCGTCATTCTCTCGCCCATCTTTTAGCCGCCGCAGTA
>JBBTZY010000150.1:0-6070 GCA_038061115.1 Patescibacteria group bacterium
TAAAAATCATTTACCTGTTATAGTGGTAGAAAATATGGTTGGGCACAAGCTTGGAGAATTTTCACCAACTCGTAAATTTACTGGTCATGGTGGTAAAATGGCTCGAGAACAAGCCGCGGCTGCAGCTTCCGCCGAAGCTGATAAGGCCAAAGCCACTCAAGCCGCACCTGAAAAACCTAAAGCTAAATAATTTATTTTATGGAAAGTACAGCCAAATTAAGCTACTTACGACAATCACCCAATAAAGTTAAATTGGTGATTGATACCGTGCGCGGACATAAAGTATCTACTGCTTTACTTAAGCTTAGTTATTTGCCCAAAATTTCAGCTCGTGCAGTTTTTAAATTAATTAAATCAGCTCAAGCTAACGCTGAAGTTAAAAGTCAGAGCAAAGAAGGTGAGTGGTGGATAAAAACTATTACAGTTGGTCAAGGGCCAGTACTTAAAAGATTTACACCCCGAGCTCAAGGGCGGGCGACACCAATTCGTAAACCAACTTGCCATATTAATGTGGTGTTAAGCAACGAAGCTCCCAAAAAAGCGCCTAAGAATTAATTTATTTTTATTTATAATTTAGAATTTCGGATTTAGATATTAGAATTTAAAACTTTTATGGGACAGAAAGTTCATCCAACAAGTTTTCGCCTCGGCACAGTTTACAGCTGGCGCTCCAAATGGTTTGCGCGTAAATCATACGCTAAATTACTTGAGCAAGATGTAAAATTGCGTCGTTTCTTAAAAAAACAATTGCGTGGCGCTGGTGTGTCGAGAATTGAGGTAGAGCGTGGCGCCTCTAGTTTGACAGTAACAATTTTTACCGCTAAACCAGGGCTTGTGATTGGACGCAGTGGTGCCCAAGCTGAGGAATTAAAAAAGAAAATAAAAGAAGATTTTTCAACTGGTGAGAAAAATGTCAAGCTTAACATTCAAGAAATAGCCAACCCAATGTTATCAGCTGAAGTAGTAGCAGAGGCAATGGCGCTAGAACTTGAAAAAAGATTACCTTTCCGTCGGGTGATGAAACAAGCGATTGATCAAGTAATGAAGGCCGGAGCGCTCGGAGTAAAAGTAATGATTGGTGGTCGTTTGAATGGTTCGGAAATTGCGCGGAGTGAAAAGTTAACGGTTGGTACAGTACCGCTTCATACGATTCGGGCGGAGATAGATTATGCCAGAACAAAAGCGCAAATGACTTATGGTGGGTTAGGAATAAAAGTTTGGATTAATAAAGGAGAATTTTTTGGTTCGCCACATGGTACGACCAGCCAACCAAATAATTCTGGTAAGAATTAATTTATTTAGTCAGAACATTTAAACACTAGAACATTAGAACATTGAAACAACTTATAAAATTTTGCTTTTATGTTCTAGTGATCTAATGTTCTAATGTAATCTAATAATCAAATTTATGCCTAACTCAAAATTTAAAGATTTGTTAAATTTAAATAAAACAGAATTAACTAATAAATTAAGTGAAGCACGTCAAGAACTAACTATTCTTAAATCAAGAATTGCTCGCCAAGATTTAAAAGATGTTAGAGCGGTGCGAAAAGTAAGACAACAAGTCGCGCAACTTTTGACTTTAATTTCCAAAAATAAATAATTTTAGAATTTAGAATTAATTTTTATGATTCAACCTGTTAAAACTGAGCCACAATATCGACGCTTAACCGGCGTGGTAGTGTCAGACAAAATGCCACAAACCCGCGTGGTTCGGGTTGAAATTGTTAAAATTCATCCCAAGTATAAAAAGCGTTTTGTAGTTTCTAAGCGTTTTGCAGTAGATGATGCTAAAAATATTTCTAAATTAGGCGATAAAGTAGTAATTGAGGCTTGCGCCCCTCGTTCCCGTACTAAGCGTTTTCGTATTTTAAATAAAGTATAAATTTAGCCACTAGTTCTTAGCCAATAGTTCCTAGAATTAATACTAGTGGCTATTGGCTAGGAACTAGGAACTTAAACTAGAATTCTAACTAATAACTAAACCTATGGTTCAACTTAGATCAATGTTAAAAGTAGCCGATAATACCGGTGCCAAAAAGGTACAGTGTATTAGGGTTTTGGGTGGTTATCAAAAACGCTATGGTAAACTTGGTGATATTATTACTGTAGTAGTGAAAGAAGCTGAGCCGCATGGTATGGTTAAAAAAAGTGAAGTTTTGCATGCTGTGTTAGTGCGAACCCATAAAGAAACTCGCCGGGCTGATGGGTCTTATATTAGATTTGATGATAATGCGGTGGTGTTGATTGATAGAAAAAGCAAAGAACCAAAAGGTACGCGTGTATTCGGGCCAGTGGCTCGGGAGCTACGCAGCTTGGGTTTTCAAAAAATTATTTCACTCGCGCCTGAAGTTTTGTAACTTTTTCGAATTTAGAATTTTAAATTATATGTCACTTAAGATTAAAAAAAATGATTTAGTTAAAGTACTAGCTGGCCGTGATCGCGGCAAGCAGGGGAAAGTGACGCAAGTTTTTCCCGCGCTTGATTTGGCGGTAGTGGAAGGTGTTAATTTACGTTTTAAACATTTGCGTACTGGACAAGCCGGTAAAACTGGTAATCGCGTACAATTTGCGGCCCCACTTAAACTTAGTAAGTTAGCGATTGTTTGCCCACAATGCGGAAAAAATTGTCGTCCACGTTTTAAAATTAATGATGAGGGTATTAAATCTCGTACTTGCCATAAGTGTGGCGGAGTATTATAGCTTTAGGAGTTTAAACTTTATGAGTCAAACATCTAAAAATTTAATGGAAGTTTATAAGCAGGTAGTAGTACCGGGCCTTAAGTCAGAGTTTGGCTTAACCAATAATTTAGCTGTACCACGTTTAATAAAAGTAGTAATAAATGTTGGCCTCAATGCTTCTAAAAAAGATACCAAAGCGCAAGAAGTGGTAGTAAAAACTTTAGAGCGTATTACCGGTCAAAAACCAGTACTCGCACTAGCTCGCAAATCAATTTCCAATTTTAAAATTCGTGAAGGTATGGCGGTGGGTGTGGTAGTAACAATGCGGGGCGCGCGGATGAATGAATTTTTAACTAAATTACTGCGGGTTACTTTTCCACGAGTGCGTGATTTTCGTGGGTTATCAATTAAGTCAGTTGATAAACAAGGCAATTTATCACTTGGTTTTCGTGAGCATACAGTTTTTCCAGAAATTAAATCAGATGAAATTGAAAGTTTGCATGGGTTAGAGGTGGTTATTACCACCAATGCTCGTTCACAGAAATTAGGTCGTCGTTTGTTTGAATTATTAGGTTTTCCTTTTGCTAATTAATTTTTAAATTATTTTTTTAGGATTTCGGATTTCGAATTTAGGATTTAAACATTTACCCAGCAATACAACTTCGCTTAAACTTATTTCCGACTAAATAATACTCTCACTATGTTATATAATTTTAATTATAATTTAATAATTAACCACCCAACCACCGCTTGCCTAATTTAGGCGGAGCGAAGTTGATATTCTGGGTTTATGTCTACCAAAGTTCAAGAAATAAAAAGTTTTCGTTCACTCACTCATGCCAAATATTCTACGCGGATAGTTAGGCGTTGCTGGCGTTGTGGTCGTAAACATGGTTATATGAGAGATTTTAATATGTGTCGTATTTGTTTTAGAGAATTGGCTAATAATGGGGAAATTCCTGGCATTAAAAAGGCCAGTTGGTAGTTTAGGATTTAGATATTAGAATTTAGAATTTCAAATTTTATGACCGATCCAATTAGTGACATGCTTACCCGTATCAGAAATGGTGCTTTAGCTCGCAAAGTGCAAGTTTTGGTGCCGTATTCTACCTTGAAGGCTAAACTCGCCGCAGTTTTGGTGCGCGAAGGTTATGTGGCCAAAGTGTCTGAGGTAGATAGCCCGTACCGAAGTTTAGTTATAGGATTGTCATATCAAAATGGTCAACCGAAAATAAAAGGTATTAAAAGAATTAGTAAGCCAGGCCTTAGACGGTATGTTAAGGTCACAGAATTACCTAATGTTTTATCAGGTTTAGGTATAGCAGTGGTTTCTACTTCACAAGGGTTAATGACCAACAAAGAAGCTAAGAAAAAATCTTTAGGCGGTGAAGTGCTTTGTGAAATTTTTTAATTTTTAGTATTTAGTTCGCCAGCTGGCGAATTAGGATTTAAAATATTATGTCTCGTTTAGGTAAACTACCAATTAATATTCCAAATAAAGTCACCTTAACTGAAAGTTCGGCTCGCCTTTTTTTGGCGCAAGGTCCACAAGGCGAGGTGAGTATTCATTTGCCAAAATTTGTTAAAGTTGAACAAGCTGATTCGGTAATTAAAATAACTATTAGTGAATTAGGAAGTAGTAAGGCACGGGCGGCTTGGGGGTTGGCTCGTCAATTGGTAGCCAATGCCATTAAAGGTGTAAGTGAGGGATTTACTAAAAAATTAGAATTATCTGGTATTGGCTTTAAGGTTGTGTTAGAAGGTAATACTTTGGTGCTTAATTTAGGTTTTTCTCATCCTGTTCGTTATAATTTACCAGTTGGTGTTAAGGCAGTGGTTGAAAAAAATATGTTTATTGCAATTTCAGGTGCCTCCAAAGAACAAGTTGGTCAAGTGGCGGCTGAAATTAGATTACTTAAAGAACCAGAGCCATACAAAGGCAAGGGTATAAAATATGCCGATGAAATTATTCGTCGTAAGGCAGGCAAGGTTGTAAAATCAGCCGGCGCAAAATAGATTATTTTAATTTAATTTCATTGGAACATTAAATCACTAGAACATAAAAACAATAAATTGATAAAGTGTTCTAATGCTCTAGTGTTCTAATGAAACTTTGAACTAACAGTAAAATTTATGAAAGACATTCGTAGTACAAAAAAAGTTAGACAAAATCGCTTACGGGCTCGCTTAAGTGGAACTTCCGCGCGTCCTCGTTTGGCAGTTTTTCGCAGCTTAAAACATATTACTGCTCAAGTGATTAATGACGAAATTGGCAAAACGCTGGTAGCGGCTACTGATAAAGAATTAGTGGCGGGTGATAAAAAAGGTAAAACTCCAGTGGAAGTAGCGGGCTACGTTGGTAAGTTAGTTGGTGAGAAGGCGAAGACCAAGGGTATTAAAGAAGTAGTATTTGATCGCGGTGGTGTGGCTTATCATGGTCGGGTGAAAGCTTTAGCTGATTCGGCTCGGGAATCAGGTTTAATATTTTAAGTTAATTTCATTAGAACATTAAATCACTAGAACATAAAAACAAAAAATTGATAAAGTGTTCTAATGCTCTAGTGTTCTAATGAAACTTTGAACTAATAACTAAAACTATGAATATGGAAGCAAGTGCAAAATCACAATCACAAACACAAACTCGTTTTGGTACCGGCGGACGCGGTGGTGCACGGGGTGGCGGACGCGGTGGTAATCGTGCGCGAGTTGACGATGAATTTGATCAAAAAGTTTTGGAATTAGCGCGCGTTACCCGCGTGATGGCGGGTGGTAAGCGTATGCGTTTTCGCGCGTTGGTGATTGTTGGTAATCATAAAGGTAAGGTTGGTATGGGGCTCGCTAAGGGTGCTGATGTGAGTTTAGCAGTTGATAAGGCGGCCACCCGTGCTCGTAAGAGTTTAATTGTAGCGCCACTACGTGGAGCCACTATTCCTCATCAAATTACAGTGAAATATAAAAGTGCTGAAGTAATGCTTAAGCCAGCTCCAGTTGGTACTGGTATTATTGCGGGCGGTCCGGTGCGAGTAGTTTTAGAAGCGGCTGGCGTACCAAATGTAGTAAGTAAAATTTTAGGTAGCAATAATAAAGTAAATAATGTCCGCGCCGTACTCAAGGCCTTTGCTAGTTTCAAGTTAGTTAAGTAAGAGTAAGAGTTTAGAGTAAGAATTAATTAAAATTTTCAATTATCAATTTACAATTTTTCAATAAATTTTCAATTTTAAAATTTTCAAAATTTATTTAGGATTTCGCCTGCCTGCCGGTAGGCAGGAATTTAGAATTTAGGATTTAAACTTTTACCCAGCAATACAACTTCACTTAAGCTAACTTCCGCCTAAACTATACATTTACTATGTTATCAAAATTTAATTATAATTTAATTGTTAATTAT
>JBBTZY010000151.1:0-1255 GCA_038061115.1 Patescibacteria group bacterium
TGACCGTACACGCGAGAATTTATTCCGCGGTTCAAGTAGTGATTTTATTAGTACGGTAAATAAAAGTGTCAATGATACTTTAACACGTTCAATTAACACTTCATTAACCGTGCTTTTAGTTTTAGCGGCTTTATTTTTCTTAGGTGGTGACACTATAAAATATTTTTCATTAACTCTGATGATTGGTATTACAATTGGTACTTATTCATCAATCTTCATCGCCTCACCGCTCTTGGTTGATTGGTATAATTGGGGGATGAAGGGGAGAAAGTAGTGGGTTAAAATGTTACAATTCGTGAGTAGTAAGTAGAACAAATAAGTCGCTCTATTTTATAGGGCGATTTTAATTTACAAAAATATCGTGGCTGTCAATTATTCCCGGCCAGACATAATTGACAGCCAGCTGGTAGACCTCGATACTTGTTATTAAGGTCAATAACCGTGGGCGCTTGACGGAAAATTAATTATAGTGTTAAATTAAAACACTTAACGAAATGCGTTAAGTAATGTCTCGATGACATTGTTCATTAACAATAAATAAATCCGCTTTCATAAGCGCGTAAGGAATAATTATGTCAAAAATAATATTCATAAAAATTAACGATTTCTTTTTTCATGAAATTATTAAACCAGTATCTAAAAGGTTATATAAGGTTCATTTGGAAGGAGAGATAGAGCAGGCAATACAATTGGCTAAAGAGGGTAAGAAAGTTGTTTTACTAATAAGTAACAATGATGTAATATTATATTCTCGGCTATGTCCACCACATCCTAGCGTTCTTGTTTTATCTGGTAGACAAGAAGGCGTTACTAATAAAAAATGGACTGATTTACAGCAATTAATTCTAAATCAATTTAATCAACGTAGACATGAGTATAACTTTGAGTTGACATTTATGTTTGATATTCGTCACATGAGTTTTGAGTGTAATGGGATAGAATATGCTCTTATAAATAACAAAAATCATGACCCAATGATTTTAGGTTTAAGTAATGGTGAGTGTAATTACATATCAACAGGACTCGCTGCAATATTTCATTCCTCTAAGGTAGACAGAATAGCAAGAGATAAGAGTGCAGTGTGGTTAACGTCTAAGGGTAATAATGGGATTGAAATTAAAATAAAGTTTACAGTTTCTCCACTTAAGTTAACTCCATTAAAACCGTTAACGGTGGATAATCTTCATTTAGAAACTGTTCACTATCCGATTCCAGTAACAGAAGAACCATCTGTTAGGTAATCGAATAAAATATT
>JBBTZY010000152.1:0-1269 GCA_038061115.1 Patescibacteria group bacterium
TTATTTATTAAATCAAAATGTTACGATCGCGAGTGGTATGCGGTTGAGGCGAAACAATGCTGCGCTCTTTTTTTAATAGTTGATTAAACAAAGATGATTTACCAACATTGGTGCGACAAATAATTCCAATTGATACTTTTGGTTCAACTTCAGCTGGGTGTAGATATTTAAGCATTAAGTCAAGTAAATCGCCAAGGCCCGAGCCATTACGCGCCGAAACTATTACCGTATCTTTGAAGCCCAAATTAATTTCCTCCACTTGGTGTCGTATTTTTGGATTATCAGCTTTATTAAGTACTAAAATAATTGGTTTTTTTAGACGACGAAGTTTTTTAGCCATTTCTAAATCCGCTGGCACCAAACCAACCTTAGCATCAGCTACTAATAAAATTACTGAAGCGTTTTTAGTGGCACTTTCAAGTTGTTTAAGTGAAGAGATATTAATATCATCATGATCTGAAATATTTACATCAGCCCCAGCGGTATCAATTAACCAGTAGTTTTGACCACGCCAAGTAACTTGCCCGAGCGCCGCATCGCGCGTGGTGCCGGCAGTAGAAGAAACCAAAACCTCGCCTGATTCAAGTAGGCGATTAAAAATTGTGGATTTACCAACATTGGTGCGGCCGACGAGAACGGCAGTGGAACGTGATTTGGACATAGTTAATGAGTATTGAGGAGATAAAATCAAATTAGGAATATTAGAGCAATGAAAAGTTGTCCGAATCACGAATAAAGAATTATGAATCAAGATAAGTGCAGGACGTATTCGTAATTCGTGATTCCTGATTCTTAATTCGGAACATTATTAATTAGTATTTGATTAGTTTGGTAAGTAAAAAATGATTATTTACTCTTAAGTAGTCGATCTGTACCCAATATAACACGAAAATCAGTATTTGGGGTAACATTGCTTAAACTAGAGTTGATAGCTGAAGTTTTAAATAAAGATTCTAGAGTTTGCTTAGTGATTGGTTTTTTCCCTGCCGTATAATCATAAATTTCAGTGCGTGTTAAATTTTGGATTGTGGCATTTTTATATTCTAAAATATTAAGGCCTAAAATTTTTAAACTATCGGCCGTGGCGCCTGCCAGCCCCGCTTCGGTAGTGCCATTTTCTAAAATAATTTTAGCTTGTTCGCGACCAACTAAATTAAGATTAAAAATATTCGCCGCTGTTTCCTTTAATTCCTTACCCGATGGATCGTTTAATAAAAGTAAATAAGCGCCGTCTTCGCCAATAGTTTCGTGGAGTAAGCCAGTTGGGCT
>JBBTZY010000153.1:0-1085 GCA_038061115.1 Patescibacteria group bacterium
TAGTGATTCTCAATATCGCGGACAAGTAGAGCAACTTTAAGTATTTCTTGATTAGATAATTTGAAAACGGATCCTGCCTTACCTAACTTTACTTCCTTGTTTGAAATATTTGATCTGACAAATTTAACATCCTGTTTACCAATTTCATTTTTAGTTATAACAAGAGATCTTTTATCAACTTCATAGTGATCAGGGGTAACTCTCCCTTGAACAATATATTCTCCTAATCCGAAAATTGCCTCAATTACAATTTTATTTTTATCATTTGTGACCGGGTCAATCGAAAATGCGACCCCGGATTTTTCCGATTCAATCATTCGCTGGACAACAACAGCGAGACCGACCTTGCTATGATCAAACTTCTGCTCATGACGATAGTAGATAGCCCTTTGGGTAAAAAGAGAAGCATAACATTCTTTAACTTTTTTCAGCAAATATGCTTCGCCTTTAACGTTCAAATAAGTATCTTGTTGACCGGCGAAAGATGCAGTTGGAAGATCTTCCGCAGTGGCTGATGAACGAACTGCAACAAGTGGTGCATTGTACAAGGACTTAATTTTTGAAATACCTGTTTTTAACAGTGATTCATTATTTTTAAAATATTTATTTTCTTTGATTTCCAAATCTTCATAAAAAGACACTATCAGCTTAACAAGATTTTTTGGTAACTCTGAGGCAATGATAATTTCCCCAATATGCTTGGAAGCTTGCTCTAATTCGTGAGAGTTTTCATAGTTGAGTTTTTCCAGTAATGACATTATCTTGTGCTGAATACCGGCCTGTTTAACGAAGTCGAAATAAGCCTGAGCGGTAATAATAAACCCGTAAGGAATTGGGAGCGAAGCATTTACCATCTCTCCTAAATTAGCACCTTTTCCACCTACCAATCCAACATCCGATTTCCCGACTTCTTCAAACCAGACGATTGGTCTACTTAGTGGCATAAACAAAACGATAGATGATTTTAATTTTATTGTCAAGGGAATTTTTTTTTGAAATACCGATTGACAAAAAAAATTAGTTTGATATGATTTACCTTACCAATGATAAGACAACTTTCGTAAAGGCATTTTGGATGCACAACT
>JBBTZY010000154.1:0-5921 GCA_038061115.1 Patescibacteria group bacterium
TAGTGTTTAAAATTTTCAATGATCAATTTACAATTTCCAATAAATTTTCAATGACCCAATGGTTCAAACAAATAATTGAAAAATTGGTAATTGTGTAATTGATTGAAAATTGATAATTGTAAATTGAAAATTAAACAATTTGGATTTATTTAGGATTTCGCCTGCCTGCCGGCGAGGTAGGGATTTAGTGCTTCGGATTTAAACACTTGGTGTTTTAATCACCGACTTTATATATTCAATCACTTTTTTCTCCGCTTCAATGACATTAGTATTTGGTAGTATTGCTTGAGCGCGAGCACGATCGCCAGTAGCTTCAAATGGTTTGAGTAAATCAATAGCCCTTTCGCCTGCGCCGGCATGAGCAAATATTTTTATATTATTTGACGTGGTTTCACAAATCAAAACCACCGTACCTGCTTCAGGGGCTGAAGTTATAAGTTCGTCAATTACACCCGAGAGTGCATCTTCAGTGGCACCGGCTTTAATAAAATCATCCGCTGTTAAAATTGACCACACTAATTTTTTACCTGAATCGCTTTTTAGTCGCGCGAGTACTCTACCCCACAGTTTTAAAGTGGAGAGTTGTTTGGTGCGATATAAATGTGCTACTACTTCGTCGCGCCGAGCACCGAGTTGCACTAGTTTAGAAGCGAGCTGTAAAGTAGTGGGGCTTACTTGGTTAGTGGAAAAACTTTTAGTAGCTGAAGTAAGTGAAGTGAATAAGCAAGTAGCAATATCAGCGTCGCATTTAGTTGGATCAATTTCTTTAAGTAATGAATAAATAATTTCGGCGCTCGAGGCGGTATTAAAATCCACTAAATTAATTTGACCAAAATGTTCATTTTGCGGCGCGCTATCAATATTGATAATAGTAGTATTGTAAAAAAATTCTGAGTTGTTGTGAAAAATATCACCCAAAGAATCTAAATCTGGTGCATCTAAAGTAATAATTAAATCATAAGCAAAATCAGAAGCGCGGGTAGTAATATCAGAGGCTGAAAGGGATCCAGTTTTAGGGGTAAGAAAAATATTTAATTTTTTATCTATCACTTCGTAACTTAAATCTTGCAAAGTAGTTTGTTCTAAATTAAGCGTGATAATGAATTTGCGAAGGGGTGGCAATTCGGGCTTAATAGTTTGGCTGTGAGGCAAAAAACGAAGTAGCCCGGGTAGGGTAAAACCAGATGCCACAATTTCTACTTTTTTATCTAATTTTTGCAAAAACAAAGCCGTAGCAAGAGCGCTACCCATGCAAGATAAGGCCTTATTAGCAGGAAAAGTAAGCAAAATCCGAGAACTCGCGCGGATTAAGTTAACAGCTTGTTGTTGATCAGTGAAAGCCATAATAGCCCGTTACCTTAGCAAATTTAAAAATTATGTCAAGCCCTATTAAATTTAGCAGAGTAATACTCAATTACACCAGTGGTTGACTAATTTGTCAATAGAGCGTAGAATTGGACAGTAATAGGCACTTAAACACTAGAACATTAGAGCATTTAATCATCCGGTCAGTTTTTATTTTAATTATTTTAATGTTCTTACTGTTCTAGTGTTCTAATGATCTTATGAATATAACCGAACTCGCTCGTAAATTAAAGATTACTACCGAACAGCTTAAGGATGAATTACCTAAGCTTGGTTTTGATATTGGCCGGCGCGCGATTAAAATTGATGATGCGGCGGCTGATAAGGTAATGAAATTATGGGCCGAGAAAAAAAGTAGCGTACCCGATAATCGTTATTTTGTAACTGAGAAAAAATTAAATGAAGTTGTACCACAGGCCGAGAAAAAAAGTGTGGCTTTGCCGATGGTGTGTACGGTGCGCGAGCTGGCTGAAATTTTACATTTGCCAGTTACCAATGTAATTGCCGAATTATTTAAAAATGGTATTATGGCGGCGATGAATGAACGAATTGATTTTGATACTGCTACAATTATTGCGCAAGATTTAGGTTTTGCCACCACCGCTAAAAATTTCAGTGAAGAAATTAAAAATGAAGTTAAAACAAATTTTAATGAAGCCGATAATGAAAAGAGCGATAATTTAGTCGCTCGTCCGCCAGTAGTGGTGGTAATGGGTCATGTGGATCATGGTAAAACTACTTTGCTCGATGCGATTCGTGAAACCAATATTGCGGCGGGGGAAAGTGGCGCGATTACTCAACACATTGGTGCTTATCAAGCAGAAGAAAAAGGACGCAAAATTACTTTCTTAGATACACCGGGCCACGAGGCCTTTGCCGCCATGAGGGCGCGTGGTGGCCGGATTGCCGATGTGGCGATTATTGTAGTGGCGGCCGATGATGGTTTACAACCACAAACTTTAGAAGCAATTGAAATTGCCCAGCGTGAGCAATTACCATTTTTATTTGCGATTAATAAAATTGACAAAGAGAACGCTGATATTGAAAGAGTAAAAAAAGCGCTAGCCGATTTGAATTTGTTGCCCGAAGATTGGGGTGGTAAAACAATTTGCGTGCCAATTGCGGCTAAGAAAAAACAAGGTATTCCTGAACTTTTAGATATGGTTCTACTACTTTCAGACCTCGCTCATTTAGTAGCTAATCCCAATAAGGTAGCAGGCGGCACAGTAATTGAATCACGGCTTGATAAAGGTGAGGGGCCGGTGGCAACTGTACTTGTACAAACCGGTACTTTGCACTTAGGTGATATGATTATTTTAGGTGAAGCCACTGGTAAAATTAAAGCGATGCGTGATTATTTGGGCAAGCCGTTAACCCAAGCTACACCATCTACACCAGTGCGAATTTTAGGTTTGAAACAAGTGCCTAAATCAGGTGAGGTGTTCCGTGTTACGCGCGATGAAGCAGAAGTAAAAGAAATAGCTCGCAGTGCGCCGCGTTATCAAAAAACTAGTCCAATTTTTAACCCACTTACTTCAAGCGTGGCTGATAAAAATAATGAAGTCGAGGCCACTGCTTTGCCAACTCTAAAATTAATTTTAAAAACTGATGTGTTGGGTTCACGCGAAGCAATTGTATCATCGCTGGCTCAGTTTGATTCGCGCGAAGTAAAAGTAAAATTAGTACGAATGGGGTTAGGCAGTATTAATGAAAATGATGTTTTAGAAGCCGAGGCAACCGGCGCACTACTCTTAGGGTTCAATGTACCAATTATGCCAGTGGTAGAAATTTTAGCGCGCCGGAAAAATGTTTTTATAAAAAGTTACAAAGTAATTTATGATTTACTGGATGAAGTAAAAAAACATTTACAGTCCTTACTTAAACCGGAACTCGTGCGTACACAACTCGGGGAAGCTTTGGTGGTTCAAATTTTTAAACGCGGCAAACGCGATATGATTGTGGGTTGTAAAATTAAACAAGGTTTAGTACGACCAAAAACTAAAGCACAAGTGATACGTGGCGATTCGGTAATAGCCGTATTAGAGCTCACTGAAATTAGAATTGGTAAAGAAATTGTGGGTGAAGTAGCGGAAGGTAGTGAATGTGGTTTTGGTTTGAAAGGTGAGCCAATTGTAGAAGAAAAAGATATTTTAGAAATTTATCATGAAGAAATTAGACAACGCATCATTTAGTACGAAAGCCCCTTCATCGGCGATTAGAAGGTTGCCGCGACTCGAGAGCGTGCTTCGCCACGAGCTGGGGCAAATTATGACGCGGGAAATGGAATGGCCGCTTGGTACTTTAGTTACGCTTAGTCAAGTAGAAGTATTAGCTGATTTAAGCGCAGTACGAGTGGGTTTGAGTGTATTGCCATTTAGTATGAGCGAGAAAGTGTTAAGTGTGGCAATTCGTACCAAGAGTAATTTACAAAGAATAATCAATAAAAAATTAAAAGTTTATCGGGTACCGAAAATAGAATTCTTTATTGATGAGGCGGCCGAAAGAGGTGACCACATAGAAAGGTTGCTTGACAGTATTAGAGAAGAATAGTAATATAATGAGCTACTTTTAGTAGCTCGTTTAATTTCAAATATCAAAGTTCAAATTTCAAATCAAATCCCAAATCCAAATAACAAAAATTTTAGTCATTTAGTCATTTGACATTGATTTGTCATTTGAGCTTGGGATTTTGGATTTAACTAATTTATGTTTTCTCCCGAACTATTCAACCAACTCACTAAAAAGGTTCTATCAGCCGATAGTATTCTACTAGTTAGTCATGCCAATTGTGGTGATGCAACTGGATCGGTTTTGGCAATTTATTTGGCGCTGACACGTTTAGGAAAAAAAGTGACCGTATATTTACCAAGTCCCGTGGCTAAATCTTTACGTTTTTTGCCCAAGAGTGAAATTATTATAAGTGAGGCCGATAAAATTGATTGGCTTGATTACGATTTATTATTTTGTGTAGATTTAGGCGAACCAAAATTAAGTGGAGCTTTGTTTGATAAATGGTTGAGTCGTCCCGCTACTTTATTTACCATTGATTTTGATCACCATTTTACTAATTCAGGTTTTGGTGATTTAAATATTTTAGATATTACTGCTTCGGCTACTTGTGTAATGATTTATAATTGGTTTAAGCAAGTTGGATATTCAATTGAAAAATCAATTGCCACTTGCCTGCTTACTGGTATTTTAACTGATACCGATTCTTTTTCTAATGCCGCAACCAATGAAGTGTCACTTAAAATTGCGGCTGAACTTTTGCTACGGGGCGCTTCAGCCGTGCGAGCTAATCAAGAAATTACTCGTAATAAAAATGTTAATGAACTTAAGTTGTGGGGTCGGGCTTTGGAGCGATTACAAGCGCAACCTGATTTGGGTTTAGTTACCACCATAATTACTCAGAATGATTTACGTGAGTTTAATACTCCTGCTTCAGCGCTGGAAGGTGTATCTAATTTTTTAAGTGGGTTGGGAGAATATCGCGCGGTATTGGTACTGCGGGAAAATGATGACGGTACAGTGAAAGGTAGTTTGCGAACTACTCGTGATGATGTAGATGTAGCGGCGTTAGCTAAATTATTTGGTGGTGGCGGGCATAAAAAAGCGGCTGGGTTTACAGTCAAAGGAAAATTAGTGGAAACAACTAACGGTTGGAAAATTGAATAATAAACTTGATTTTTTTAATAACATTACCTATAATAATATTATGAAGCAGTTATCATATAATGTTATTTTTAAGCCGGAAGTAGAGGGTGGCTTTACTGTAATAGTGCCAGCTTTGCCGGGTTGTGTTAGTTATGGTAAAAATTTAACACAAGCTAGAACTATGGCGCGTGATGCTATCACTGCTTATTTAACGAGTTTAAAAAAACATCGAGAATCAATTCCAGTTGAAGATGATAGTTTTATGACGTCAATTCAAGTTAATGGAATACGTAAACAAGTAACTTATGCCTAAGTTTCCAGTTTACACTTCACGTGAAGTTATTAGGTTACTTAAACAAAACGCTTTTGTTCTTGATCACGTAACTGGAAGTCATTATGTATTTTATCATCCCGTAACACGGCGACGTGTAGTGGTGCCATTTCATACTCGTGATTTGCCCAAAGGTACGTTACGAGTTATTTTATATCAAGCTGGTATTAATTTTACTGATTTATAGTTTAGAGTATGACTAAGAATATGAATTTAATCCCAATGGTGGTGGAAAAGTCGCAAATGGGCGAACGGGCGTATGATATTTATTCGCGGCTTTTAAAAGAGCGAATAGTTTTTATTAGTGATCCAATTAATGATGATTTAGCTAGTTCAGTAATTGCCCAACTCTTATTTTTAGAAAGTCAGGATCCAAAAAAAGAAATTAAGCTTTATATAAATACACCAGGGGGGCTCGTAACTTCAGGGATGGCTATTTATGACACAATGCAATATGTAAAATGTGATGTAGCCACAATTTGCGTGGGCATTGCCGCTTCCATGGGGGCAGTTCTCCTCGCCGCTGGAAGCCCGGGAAAGCGTTTTATTTTACCCAATGCCGAAGTAATGA
>JBBTZY010000155.1:0-4983 GCA_038061115.1 Patescibacteria group bacterium
TTGTGTATACATATTTCTATTTTAGCATAGGTGGAGGACTTTTGAAAGAGGTCGAATATAAGATTTATAACCCTTAGCCAATTCAAAATAATTATTTGCATACATTAATTTACCCTTATCCGCTTCCTTGGCGCGACCAGAATCAAGCGTAAATTTCCGCCCTGCCAAGAGTGGTAGAATTTTCTCTTCCACTTGTTTGTCAAATTCCTCACGAGTAGTTATCCGACCTTGCGCATATTCTACAAACAACCGCGTTGCTTCTTGGTTCACACGCGCATCTACGACCAACTCACCTTTCTCTTCTGCCTCAGCTAATTCTTTTTCAAATTTAAAAATTACTTGATCCAGTACTTCATAATTTAAATCCTTACTCTCTGGCTTAGTAGCACTAGTACTTTTTTTCATTACATAGGCCTCAATCTCAGCTAATAAATTTTTATTACTTTTAATTTCTTGGAGAGCTTCATTGTAATAACGGGTTAAATTAGCTTTTTCACCTAAACGTAAATACATTTTTTTAAACCCGGCACCGATTTTATTGAAAAATCCATTAACTTCTGGATTTTGCAGATCATTAAGTTTTTTATTGGCCTGATCCCATGCATAACGTTTTACTACTTCTGAAATATCAATCATATAAGCCCGCTTGGCCTCCGGTTTTTCAGGCTTTACTGGCTCAACTGACGCCGGAGTTGGTTCAACTACCAAGGGCACAACTTCTGGTAATTCAACTTTCAAATTCGGTAGCACTAATTCACGCCGGGCCGACATTTCTACCATAGCTTTATCATAATCAGTTTGTACTGCACCAGTAGAACGGAAGTCACGAGAAATAAACTTAGCTTCGTATTCAGTGCGCCAATGTTGCTTGTCGCCTTTCATTTCTGGATGTGCTTCAAAATATCCTTTACTTTTACCAATCAAAAAATCTCGCGTGCTACCCAAAACATCAGTTTTATTCTTGGCTTGCCTAACTTCACCAACTAATTTATTTTCCACCAACTGACGCATTGCTTCACCGCTTTGTAATTTATATTCATCAGTCGCTGGATCATAATCATCGGGTAGACCATCGGCCTTGGCCCAAGTTTTACGAGTAACATCTACTTGATTTTTTATTTCAGTTGAACTGCCGCTGGCCACTTCTTGCCAAGCCATTTTGATTTGATGCTCTGAAGTAATATCGGTCGCACCTGCACGTACCCAATTTGCTAGCACTTCAGTGTGTTTTTGCTTCAAATTATTTACTTCACTCTCAAGTGTTCTAGCTTGAGCCGAGGCCTCGTGCCAAAAATCTTCTAACTCTTTAATTAATCCATTCACTGGTACGCCTTCGCGTTGACTATTTTCCCCTGCCTTTATTTCGTATTTACCATCATCACCAATTTTACCTAAAGCGCCTTCCACAGCACCAACTACCCATTTTTGATGATCAGTTCTTTGGTTTTCCGGAATATTTTTAAGCACTAAAAGACCATCCTGCAATTTTTGCAAAATTTCAACCCGCTCCAATCTTCTCTCTTCTTCAATCAAACGTTTGGCCTCGGCCTTAGCTTCGGGTGAGGCCTGCGCCAAATACCGCTCGAGCGCCACGCGGTATTTTTCATATTGTGGATTGATGGGTGGAGATTCACGTTCCGACATAAAATTTTAAATCCTAAGCACTAAATCCCTACCTACCGGCAGGCAGGCGAAATTCGAAACAAATCCAAAATTCTAAATCAAAATATTTTAAACTTTTTTGGATTTTAATCATTTGGATTTGTTTAGAGTTTAGAAATTAAAATTTAAGATTTTGAGAGATTGCTTCGCTCGCCCTTTTGGGCTTCGCTCGCAATGACACAACACTCTTACTCTTATTGAATTGGCGTGCCTGTCAAATACACTTGCCTAAAATCCATCATCGCCTTGGCTACTACCTCATCAACATCTTTAATACTCGCACGGAAAAAATCATAAGATTTTATCATATCCATTTCCCCACTTTCCATTAACCCATCCATTTGTTTAACTTGTTCGGTTGATAATTTATTAGTTAAAGTTAAAAGCAAAAAAGCTTGCAAGCGCTGATGCAAGCTTTCTAAAAGATCGGTTTGTAAATCAGTTGGTAAATCAAACACACCTTTTTCCACCATTAATTTGGTGAGAAAAAGTTTTATTTCCGGTAGTATTGGCATCGTATCACCTTCGATTATATTTTTTTCTGATTTATCATCCATATTTTAATTTTACTACTTATTTAAATTTAAAACAAATAATTTATTAGATGTCAAGATTCTTTCCACCTTCGTTAAAACTTCGGCGGACAAGAACTTTAAATGTCTAGATTTTTTACACTCTTCGCGTGAGTATGAATAAACCGTTTACGCGGACCAACTTCTGCGCCCATTAATATATCAAAAATTTCATCGGCTTTAGCCGCATCATCAATTGTTACTTGGCGAAGCATACGAGCCGATGGATCCATTGTGGTATCCCATAATTGTTGTGGATTCATTTCACCCAAACCTTTGTAACGTTGAATAGATAAACCACCGGCTGCAATCACTTCAGTGGCAACTCCATCATCACCGTCATTTGACGCCACCACTTATTCTGTTTTTTTAATTTTTTCGGATTTCGGATTTATCATTGTTTTTTTCAACTTTTCTAACTCATCATCGGAATAAGCATAATTTATTTCCTTACCTTTCTGCACCCGATAAAGCGGTGGTTGAGCAATGTAAATATGTCCGGAATCTACTAAGCTTCGGAAATGGCGATAAAATAAAGTAAGAAGCAAGGTACGAATATGCGCGCCATCTACATCGGCATCAGTCATAATAATAATCCGATTGTAGCGCAAATCTTCAATCGTAAATTGTTCACCAATATTTGTACCCATGGCAATAATCAAAGATTTGATTTCGTTGTTAGCCAGCATTTTATCAAGTCGCGCTCGTTCTACATTTAAAATTTTACCTCGGAGCGGGAGAATCGCTTGGAACCTACGATCGCGACCTTGTTTAGCTGAACCTCCGGCCGAATCACCCTCTACTAAAAATAGTTCACTTTCGGAAGCATCTTTACTTTGGCAATCAGCTAATTTACCGGGTAAGGCAAAACCATCTAAGGCGCCTTTCCTGAGTACTGTTTCGCGCGCGGCACGAGCCGCAAGCCGCGCTCGTGAAGCAAGTAAACACTTACTAATAATTGCTTCGCCGTCACGTGGATTTTCTTCGAGGAACATAGCGAGCGCTTCACCCGTAACCGCATCCACAATCGGTTTTACTTCAGCATTGCCAAGCTTAGCTTTAGTTTGCCCTTCAAATTGCGGGTCTTTTAATTTTATGGAAACAATGGCGGTTAAACCTTCGCGCGTATCTTCACCGGTTAAATTTTCATCTTTTTCTTTCAAATAATTTTTACCGCGCGCATAACTATTTAAAGTACGAGTTAAAGCAGTTTTAAAGCCAACCAAATGCATACCACCTTCAGTTGTAAAAATATTGTTGGCAAAGGTATAGGTAGTTTCTTTAAATTCTTCAATGTATTGCAAAGCAATTTCTACTTGAATACCATCTATTTCTTTAGAAACATAAAACACACGATCGTGTTTGGCCTCGGCCCAATGATTTAAGTGCCGCACATACGAAGCCACACCACCTTCAAAATAAAAAATATAACTTTGATGTGGTTTAGTTCTTTGGTCACGAATATCTAAAGTAACGCCTTTAGTTAAATAGGCCTGTTGGCGCAAATGATCTAAAATATACTGCCAGTCAAAATCTAAAACTGTAAAAATTTCTGGATCAGGCTCAAATATAATTGTCGTGCCAGTACCGCGCGCACTGCCCTCCGCCTTTACTTTACCTTGTGGTTTACCACGTTTATATTCTTGCACCCATAATTTACCATCTCTTTTTACTTCTGCTCTGAGCCAAGTGGAAAGCGCATTAACCACTGAAACACCCACGCCATGCAAACCACCGGAAACTTTATAACCTTCGCCGCCAAATTTACCACCAGCATGAAGCACTGTTAAAACAGTTTCTAAAGCCGACACTTTGGTTTGCTTATGAATATCCACTGGAATACCACGACCATCATCTTCTACTTTCACGCGATTATCAGGTAGTAGTGTAATGGTAACGGTTTTAGCGTGCCCAGCCATCGCTTCATCAATTGAGTTATCAACTACTTCCCAAATTAAATGATGCAAACCCTCTTTGGCGGTATTACCAATATACATACCAGGCCGCTTGCGCACTGGCTCAAGCCCTTCGAGCACGGTAATTTGTTCGGCGTTATAAGAAGCGCCCTTCTTTTTGACTTCTTTATCTTTTGACATAATTTAATTATAAACTAAATTAAAAATTAAAATAAAATTATTCTTTATTTTTTAAATTATCTTGACATTGCGACCTAAAAGAGTCATCTTTAATCTTTCCGCAAAGTTCATAATCATTAGACTCAGAAGCTATGCCACTAAAACAAAGATCCCTACTAAGTGTCTCTCCAATACCATAACAAACAGGTAAATTTTTTGTAATAACTGCCACATTTGAGTAACAAAATTCTCTAGGTTCAATATTGTTTATAGAATCACAAATTTTAATATCTTCCTTTTGTGCAGCTAATGTAAGAAAGCATTGGGTTTTCATAAAATCATCGGGCTCAGAAACACATGAAGACATGGTTGGTTTTTTTGGAAGCCATTCATAATTATAATAATTATAAACACTGTATCCAATTACCAATAAAACCAAAACGAAAGTAAAACTGTATATTATTTTAGCAGCCAACATAACTTAGAAAGAAAAATTATTAAGAGCATAAATCAACCACCCAACTATTGCTGTCACTAGTAAAGCATTTAGCCAAACGCCTCTGACTGCTATTTTATTACCCCGCGGCATACCACGTAATAAACTAATAAAACCAAACACTAAACCAGGTAACGCCGGCAATAAACTGATAATAAGATAATATGCATCCAACGGT
>JBBTZY010000156.1:0-3000 GCA_038061115.1 Patescibacteria group bacterium
TTCATTTACTTGATATACGTTCGCCAAAATTATTTAATTTGGTTAAAAAAATTAAACCAGAGTTTATTTGTCAGCTCGCTGGTATTAATGTAATAAGTAAGGCCGCTGCTAATCCAGCTGAAGATGTTTCTATTGCTGTGGCCGGTACAGTTAATTTACTACAAGCAGTTAAAGATTTAAAAATAAAAAAATTTTTATATGTTTCATCTTGTGCTGTATATGGGGAATCACGTTTACCAGCAAAAGAAAACACAGTTATTAATCCTAGTATATTTTATAGTTTATCGCGCGCTACAGCCGAAAGTTATGTTAATTTTTATGCACAAAATTTTGGTTTACCAACTGTAGTAGTTCGTTTAACCAATGTGTATGGACCTCGTCAAACTGCCGGCACTATACCACGTTGGTTAAGGTCGCTTGATAAAAATGAACCTTTGATTTTAGAAGGTAAGGGTGAGCAAATAAGGGATTATTTATACGTTACCGATGCGGCTAATGGCCTTATTTCAGCTTTACAAAAATTACAAGGCGTTTATAATTTATCAACTGGTGAAGCTATAAGTATGAGAGAGATAGTGTTGGCGCTTGGGCAAGTGATTGGTCAAATACCAAAAGTTGATTATTGTCCAATACCGGCTGGTGAAATAATTAATCGTGTATTTGATTCAAGCGCCTTAGCTAGAGATACAGGGTGGCAACCACAAGTGCCACTGCTCGATGGTCTGCGTTTGACTTTAAAATGGTGGAAGGAAAAAGTAAAATGAATACTTGGGTAATAATTCCAGCTAAGAATGAGGCACACAATATTAAGATAGTAGTTGATTCGCTGATGGGCAAAGTTGATAAAGTGGTGGTGGTGGATGATGGTTCAAGTGATGATACTTCTAAGCTCGCTACTTTAGCTGGCGCGATTGTTTTACGACATTTAGTAAATCGCGGTTATGGTGCGGCGCTTGTTACTGGATCAGATTATGCTGTATCTTGTGGCGCTGATGTTGTTATTCATTTTGATGCTGATGGTCAATTTGAAGCCAATGATATTTCACGATTAGTTGGCGCTTTACAACTTGGTGTACCAAGCGTAGCTTTAGGGTCGCGTTTTTTGGGAAAAGTGATTGATATGCCAAAACTTCGCTATCTAACTTTAAAACTAGCTATTATTTTTACTTGGATTTTTTCAGGTATTAAATTAACCGATGCTCACAATGGTTTTCGTGCCTTCACCAGTTCCGCTTGGCAAAAATTTAATTTTAGACAGGATTTAATGGCTTTTAGTTCAGAAGTAATTGATGAGATAAAGCGTTGCAACGTGCCTTGGGTAGAAGTGCCAGTCACAGTGCGCTATACTGAAAGTAGTTTAAAGGGTAGTAAACAAGGTAAATGGCCAGCGGCGAAGATTGTCCGTGATTTATTTTTTGGGAGATTTGTTAGGTAGTTGTCGTTGTTGTGAAAATTTAAATCAAGTAATGAATTATTTCGAATCACGAAGCACGAATTAAGAATCACGAATGTTATTTGTACTTATCTTAATTCGTAATTCTTTATTCTTAATTCGGAACACTGTGGATTAGATAATTAAATTAGTTATTTATAAAACCCTTATGTCTCTCATTCAAATTATAATTATACTAGCCGTGCTATCAGTTTGGTGGCGATTATTTAGCCGCCTGCGCGCCCAAGAAATAAAACGTTCAGAATTTTGGGAATGGCTTTTATTATGGCTAGTAATTGGGGTGGTTGGTTTGGAACCAAAAATTGCTTCCTATATGGCCGATGTAGTTGGTGTGGGGCGGGGGAGTGATTTAATAATTTATTTGTCAATTCTATTGGTTTTTTATTTACTATTCAAAATTTTTGTACGACTCGAAAAATTTGATAAAAATTTAACCAAAGTGGTTCGTGCTATAGCTATTCAAACAACTAATAAACCCAATAATAAAGATCAACTATAAAAATTCTTAATTCGTGATTCTTAATTCTTAATTCGAAATACTTAGTATGATTAGTTTAAATAATATCCGTATCAAGCTTAAGCCTTATATCCCTTTAATTTTACGCTTGTCATTAGGTTTTATTTTTCTTTGGTCAGGGCTTAGTAAATTTGGAGCCGATTCAAATGCTTTAGGTGTGTGCACTAATGCGAGTGAAGCGGTGAGTTTGGTTTCATCATTCACTTGGCTACCAATGGAGCCAGAGTTATTCGTTTTTTACCAATCAATTGGTGAAATAATTTTAGGCAGTATGTTAATTTTAGGATTGGCTACTGAAATTGCAGCACTTTTCACCGTATTAGCTTTCATAATATTTTTTATTATTCTTGATTTTTCGTTGGTTTGGAAAAATGTTGGTTTGCTCGCCGCGGCTTTAACTTTGTGGAGTTTAGAATTAGATAACTTTCGCGCTGAATTATATTTAGTAAAATTTTTATCTCGACCAAAATCATAATTATGATTAAATGGGATCAGATTAAAAAAGCTAAATGGTTAATAACTTTTTTATTAACCATTACTTTTGTATATTCGGCTTATGTTTGGCTAGCGCCGTATAATCGTTTTAATACACCCGATGAAGTAGTAAATTCATTTTTTAGTGAGCGACTCGCAAACGGTGAGAATTTACGCGCACCAGCGCCACTTAATAAAATTGCGGGCGAAACAATTGTTCGACCACGTTGGGTTCATATTTTGGGTGATGACATAGTGTTAGCTGGATTTATTGGATTTTCGCTAATATTAGCCTTTTTTGGCTGGATATTTAGCGTTTCAGTGTTACCGTTTATTACACCGATTTTTGCTATTTTAGGATTAGGTGCGCTTTATTTGTTGGGGCGTGATTTAATTAATCGTCGCGCAGGTCAGTTGATTGTAATTTTGGCGAGCGTAACACCGGCCTATTGGTATTATCACTCGCGCAGTTTTTTCCACAACGCTTTATTTTTTGATTTAATTTTAGTGGGAATGTGGTTATGGTATCAAGCGCTTAAAAAACAAAAAATAATTT
>JBBTZY010000157.1:0-9643 GCA_038061115.1 Patescibacteria group bacterium
ATTTATGAGCTAACCGCTAGTACTACGGTTGCAGTTTCAATGAGCTAAAGCGTACCATTGACAAATTACTTTGGATAGACTAATGTATTTTTAAGTATACAAACTGTGTACTTATTAAAAACAAATGTTCAAAACAATAACAAAGGTAAACTTTTTATGGTAAAACAAACAGTTGTAAAGTGCAGATTAAAATTATCTCCCGATGATTCATCAAAGAGGAAATCAAAACAGCTTCCTGTTGATTTGATTATTACGCGACCAATAACGCGTCAGGTGTTTGATCTAATTTTACTTCGTGATGGCGTATCTATTGTGCACTCGTTCCCCGGTATGGATTGCGATGATGTGGGCAACACGGAAGTTCAATTAAACCCTGAGTTTGTGCTGACGCTCAAAAATAGCCGGCTGGAAGCCCTGGTACGTGATGCGGTTGAAGCCACAATTAACGACAGGCAGAACATGTCGTTATATATTGTAGCGCGGCTGGCGGAGATGCAAATGAAGTGGGAAAAACGCCGCTTAAAAAAGGAAACAAAACCTGTTGAGTAAGTACATACTGTCGTGTAAGATGCAGGATGGGCGTGCAGTGATTGCGGAGCCCAAAATGTTGAGTCCGCGGACAAATGTACCAAATGCGGTGTAAACAAACCAAATTAGGGTAATAAATCCGAGTTATACAAAAGCTTGAGCAGTTGATCGTTCAGGCTTTTATTTTTATCCTCTTGTAATTTTTTCTCTAAGTTTTCAAAAATAGAAAAAAGTGACATAATTAACAGTATATGAATATTTCAAGAAAAAAATTCGTTATTCTTTTTATTATTTTTGGGTTTGTTTTTCTTTTTATTACTTCCTCACTTTTGGGATCAACCGGTCCACGAGGGTTTCCTAAGCCGCCTGACTCTATTCTCAAAACCGGTGCTGATTCACCCATTAGTTGGAAGAGTACCGTGTCTGCAATTATATTGCCTATAAAAGTTGTTTTAATAGGGCCATTGGGGTTGCCTGCCATTAATTTTTTGAAAGATGATCCGCCACCTCCATTTGTTGGCATTTATTTAATTTTATACTGGACTATCATTGCCTCAATTATTCATTATCTCCTTGGTAAATTAAAACTCTATTAAACTGATTGCCGAAATTTTAATTATACCAAAGTATCACATAATAATTTTATAATTAATTAAAATAATATGGATACGTACAATTGGTATTCACAAATCATTAAACCTACTTGGGCGCCGCCGAGTTGGGTTTTTGGGCCGGTGTGGACGGTTTTGTATGCAATAATCGTCGTTACTTTTGGTACGGTATTTTACAAAGCGTTTACTAAACAAATTCCGCGAATAGTGGTCTTGCCGTTTGCGCTCAACTTAATATTTAATTTTGCTTTTACACCACTGCAGTTTGGTTTAAAAAATAATTTATTAGCGGCAATTGATATTTTATTGATTTTAGGAACTCTAGTTTGGGCGCTTAAGGCAATTTGGCCTTACAAACGCTGGGTGGTTTATGTTAATATCCCATATTTACTCTGGGTTTCATTTGCTACTGTTTTACAGTTAACCATCACTTATTTAAATATCTAAAAATATAATCACTCTTAGTATTTTGTTCAGTTATTGACTTAGCGTGAATTTTAAGCTAAGATATTTTTACTTAAATAAAAATATCAACATAAATATTGAGAGGAAAAAATGAAATTTTCAAAAAAGCAAGTTAAAAAAGCTAAACTTCTTGCTTATAAAGCGTTATTTGGCCGATGGGATAGAGTAAAAAAGTATTTTTGGTTTATTCTAGCCTTACAAGTGTATAAATTTATTACCTATTTTACCTTTAATCCTTCGAAAGGTAAATTACTCGAGGCGTTTTATTTGGTGAATCGTTATCTTGATGATGTTGGGGATGGTGATACTCGGTTGGATATGACACCACAAGATAGAATAAATTACCTTTTACGAAAAAGGGAGTTTACTCTTAACCCAAATGAACCGCAGGATGAAATAGAGCATCTTATCTTGTATTATCAATGCCTAGTTAAAAAACGGGGTGAAGATTTTACTGATCCAGCGATTGATATAGTTGATAGTATAATATTTGATGCAAAAAGATTAGGTGGAAGTATAATTCATAAACAACGAACTTTGGAAGAGAATTATCACTTGTTAGATGAAAAAGGTACAGTTAGTCCGATGTTGTGGTTATTTAAAGAAAATCCAAATAGATTGGCTGAGTTAAGCTATTTAGCCAGAGCTGTCAGAACATACTATAATCTTCGGGATTTAAGAGGGGATATTGTTAAAGGTCATATTAATATATCGGCCGAAGATGTGGAATTGTATCAGCTTAATCTTTATCCCATGTTGCTTAAAATTGAAACTCCAACAGAAATAGAAAAATGGTTTCAAGGTCAGGCTCAAGAAGGTCTCAGGCTTTTAGCAATACACCGCAAGTCTTTATTCGAAAAACCATTTCGGGTTTTTACAAGATTGGTTCTTTGGTTAATGTACGAAAGAAGCGCACGTGCATTTCTAATTAAAATTTCTTAACAACCAAGAGAAAGTAAAAAATTAATATTAATTAACCCCTTGCCGTTAGGTATAATAAGGGGTTATTTTTTTATCCGTATAATACCCCTTCACAAATAATAAAATATGATGTAGAATATTTCAGCTATGCCCAGCAATACAACTTCGCCCAGTACTAGAGCTTGATAGCACAGTACTGGACTTCACCACTAGTAAACTTATCGCTATAATTAATCTTAATCTAACTAATAATTGTTATTAAAGCTCTTAGTATCTGGGTTCGCCCAGTACTAGAGCTTGATAGCACAGTACTGGACTTCACCTCCCCCAAACATCCTACTCTGACTAATTCTGACCTTACTAACAAATTCAATTAAACTCTTAGTAGCTGGGTTCGCTGAAGCTGGCGCCAAATTACGACTTAATTTATTATTATCTATAAATTACAATCTAGCTATTAATTACTTAAGCTTTGCCCGCTTTATTTTGGCGTAGCGAAGTTGATATTCTGGGCTATGGGGAATGACAATGTAGTGTTAAGATTTGGCGAAGTTAACTTCGCTTATAATGAAACCAAGCCGATTTTAGAAGCGGCTAGTTTTTCGGTGCGCGCAGGATCTCGAATTGCTCTAATGGGGCAAAATGGCGCTGGCAAAACATCTCTTTTTAAATTAATTTTAGGGCAAGAAAAGCCAGCTGAAGGTGGTGTTTTTTTAACTCCGCCAAGCGCTACGGTTGGCATTGCCAAGCAGGTAATGGCAAAAGAGTATATGGATTTAACAGTGCGGGAATATTTTGCCTCTACTTTCGCAGAAGTACCTTACAATTTAGATAAGCATATTGCCGAAGTGCTCGATGCGGTACAACTTGATACTAAATTAGATAAATTAGTACGCTCACATTCTGGTGGGCAATTGGCGCGACTCTTACTCGCTTTTTCTTTAATTCAAGATCCTGATATTTTACTACTCGATGAGCCAACTAATAATTTAGATCAGGCGGGCATTGATCATCTCACAGGTTTTTTAATGACGTACGACAAAACTGTAATTGTAATTTCGCACGATGCTGATTTTTTAAATGCGTTTACCGATGGCGTACTTTATTTAGATGCTAATACCCATGCCATAGAACAGTACAATGGAAATTATTTAGACGTGGTGGCGGAAATCGCGGAGCGCCTAGAAAGAGAACGTAGGTTGAATGCCCGCGCTGAATCAGAAATAAAAAAGAAAGTAGCTCAAGCCGAAGTGTTTGCGCATAAAGGTGGTAAACTTCGTTTGGTGGCTAAAAAAATGAGACAGGCGGCCGAAGAGGCGGAAGAAAATATGGTGGAAGTAAGGCAAGAAGATAAAACTATTCGCACTTTCACTATTCCCATGCAGGAATTTCCAGCTGATTTTAATGGTAAGGTTTTAGAGCTTACACGGTTGGGTATTTTAAAACATGGTGAACCAGTCCAAAAAGAATTAAATGTTGAATTACGGCGTGGCTCACACATTTTAATTGCCGGACCAAATGGCATTGGTAAAACTACACTACTGGAAAAATTAGCGCATGGTACCGATCAAGGTGCGATTTTAGGTACTGGTGTGAAGGTGGGTTATTATCGGCAGGATTTTTCTACTTTGGATTTTGAAAAAACTGCTTATGCGAGTTTAGAAGAAGTAATGGTCAAGCCCGATGAACATGAATTGCGCTCTACCGCGGCTGGGTTTTTGCTTGATGGTAAAGTGCTCGCGCATCAAGTAAAAAGTTTATCCGAAGGTCAAAAAGGGTTACTGGCTTTAGCGCGTTTGGTACTTATGAAACCTGGGCTTTTGATTTTAGATGAACCAACTAATCACATAAATTTTAGACATTTACCAATAATTGCTAAAGCACTTGATGATTATGCTGGCGCACTGATACTGGTGAGCCACATTCCAGATTTTGTGGCACAAATACGAATTGACCAAACTATTGATTTAGCTAAGCTCTAAATAGTAATTTGTGTTATAATTAAATTATTAATTTTTAATACATCAATATGGCCAAAGGTAATAATAGTCAAAAAAGAGAAACTAAAAAACCAAAGAAAGTTAAGGCAAAATAGTTTAAGAGTTTGAGAAATTCGCAGATACATTTTGCGAATTTTTCTGTTATGATACAAGTATGAATATAACATCAGCCAGATTTATTAAAGGGGTAGTAGGTGATGACGAGCTACTTAAGGATGGTAAACCGCAGGTGGCTTTGATTGGGCGTTCCAATGTTGGGAAATCTAGTGTGATTAATGTGGTAACTAATCAAAAAGCTTTAGCTAAAACTAGCTCGTACCCTGGGCGTACCAAGGAAATCAATGTATTTTTGGTTAATAATACTTTGTACTTAATGGATTTACCTGGCTACGGTTTTGCGAAGGATTCATGGACAGAAAAGGCGCGCCTCGAGGCCTTAATTTATTGGTACTTATTAAACTCTCCATATGAACAAAAGAAAGTAATTTTGATTATAGATGCGAGTGTTGGCCCTACCGAGCGTGATTTGGAAATGCTTTATAGTTTAGTGGAACAAAAAAAGAATGTGGTAGTGGTAGCGAACAAAGTTGATAAAATAAAAAAATCAGCTTATGTGGCGCAACTTCAAAAAATTAAAGAAATGGTTGGTAGTTGTAGGGTATTACCATTTTCTACGGTTAAAAAAATTGGGGTAAGTGAGTTGGTTAAAGAAATTTTAGAATAGTAATTTGGGTGTCAACGGCAGAGCGAGTTTTTACTAATCAAATAATATGAAGGCTAAAATAGATACTATATACGATGTGGTGGTAATTGGCGGCGGGCCAGCCGGAATGATGGCGGCGGGACGAGCGGCCGAGCAAGGTCACTCAGTTTTATTGCTTGAAAAAAATTCTACTTTAGGTAAGAAATTATTAATCACAGGCGGTGGCAGGTGCAATATTACTAATCACAAAACTGACAATCACATTTTACTTTCCAAGTACAAAGGCAGTGGCAAGTTTTTATTTTCGGCGTTTGCTCAGTTTGGTGTTCAAGAAACTTTGGATTTTTTTAAAAAATACGGGTTGTCAATTAAAGAAGAAGCCGAAGGTAGAATGTTTCCAGAATCCAATAAAGCGCAATCGGTGTGGGATGTGCTTACAAATTATATGAAAGAAGGTAAAGTTAAAATACAAACTGGCGCGGTAGTTTCTGAGCTGGTTGTGGACCAAACCACTAAGCATATTGTTATTCAACTCAAAGATAAAACTATAATAACTGCCAAATCTTGTATTGTAGCCACTGGTGGTACTTCGCATCCGGAAACTGGTTCAACTGGTGATGGTTTTAAATGGCTTAAGCAATTAGGTCACACTATTATAAATAATGATTTTGCGCTGGTGCCAATCGCACTTGAAAATTCATGGGTTAAAAAATTAAGTGGGCTTACCCTTTCCGATATTAAATTAACCACTTATTTAGATAAAGTTAAACAAGAAAGTTACAAAGGTAAAATACTTTTTACACATTTTGGCCTGAGTGGCCCAATGGTTTTAAATATGAGTAAGGCGGTTGGTGAATTATTTCAGTACGGTGAAGTTACTTTAACACTTGATTTATTTCCCAAACTTGATCATGGTGCGCTAAAGCAGGAACTCCAAAAAATTTTAATACAAGAGAGCAATAAAAAAATAAAAAATACTTTAGGTGCTCTTATACCAATAAAATTAATCCCAGTGGTTTTGGATTTAGCAGGAATTGATGGTGAAACTTTTAATCATAGTGTGCGAAGTGAAGATAGGGTAAAGCTTACGGCATTACTTAAGGATATTTCACTGCAAATTAAGGGGCTCTTAGGTGCTGATAAGGCAGTGATTTCTTCGGGTGGGGTTTTAATTTCCGAAATAAATTTTAAAACTATGCAGTCGCGCCTGGTGCCAAATTTATATATTGTTGGTGATGTTTTAGATATTGATCGTCCGTCTGGCGGTTATGGTTTGCAACTTTGCTGGACCACCGGCTGGGTAGCAGGAAGTAGTTGTTAAAAATATTTGACAGTTTGTTTCAGATATGATACACTTATGTCATACTTATGAAAAGCAAGAAAAATTTACTAGAACAGCTTAATAATCTGCCTCATTTTAGCAAAACCACCATATATCAGCTTGGGTTACAGTTGGGGCTTAAGAATTCTACGGTTGATACTTATATCAGTCGGTTTTTGAAATATAAGGAAATTTATCGACTTAAAAATGGATTATATGTGTCAGTGGATTTTTTTGATAAAAATAAAAATGATATTTCGTATTTGTTTTATCTGGCCAATATAATTCGTACACCATCATATGTTAGTTCATGGGCGGCTCTTCAGTATTATAATCTTACTACGGAAGTAATCCATTCTATTACTTCGGTTACACTCAAGGTAACGAGAGGTTATCAGACCAAGGCCGGTAATTTTGCGTACCAGTCAATCAGTAAAGAATTTTTTTCCGATTTTCTTCTTGTAAAAGGAAAGTTTGATTTTTTCATAGCTTCTCCCGCCAAGGCATTATTTGATTTACTGTATTTTAGAACTCGTCAGTTTAACGGTCTGGACATAAAAAAAATTAAAGTAATGATTACAGAATTAAGAATAGATATTAATGAGATGGAAAAAAGTGAACAAGATAGATTTTATTTAATGATTAAAAAAATTATATGAGTGAACAGATTTCAATAATTCTAAAGCGTAAACTTGACGGTCTTGCCGTCTACGGCAGTCTTGGCGCGGAAACGCGCCGTAATGCTCTGAAAGAGGAGTTGCAGTTTTATGTTCTTAATTTTATTTATCATCACCCGGAATACAACAAATGGATAATGTACGGTGGCTCAGCACTTCGCATCTGCTATGACCTTGATCGCATGTCGGTTGATCTAGATTTCGAAATCTCACATGTGGTAACGGAAAAGTTTTTGGAGGAGTTTAAGAAAGAGGTTGAGGATCATTTCGCAAATACTTATGGCACGGGAGTTGATTTTCTTACGATCAAAATAACCACCGGCAGAGGATTGATTTTGAAGTTCATTGTAGGCGAAGAGTTAAGCTCCGGGCATCCTTCAAAGCAGGTGCATGTAAAAATAGATCTCAATCATTTTGTTGCTCCCAATACTATTACCGAACGTCGGCCGATAAACCGCGATCAGCTCTCTTTCGTGATCATCACCTACAATATGTCCTCGCTTATGGCGAGCAAGCTGGCCGCTATTTTTCTCCGTGGTGCCCGTGGCGTGGGAGGAGTAATTTACGAGGAAAAAGGCCGTGACATTTACGACTTGCTTTGGTATATGGGCAAAAAGATAGTACCGAATTTTGATTATCTTGTCGCCAAAGGCATTGACGCAAGAGACCTAAAAACTTTGTTCGATAAGGTCACGATAAAAATATTAAACAACTCACAGACCGATAAAAATCTTGAGCAGGATCTTGATCATCTATTCGTAGATAAGACATATATTAGAAATTGGCTCACGAATTGGCGAGAGAGCTATTTGCGACTTCTGGAGGAATATAGAATCCACACCGTGGCCATCTTAAAAAAAATTATTATAAAAGAAGATTTTAGTACAGACAATTTTTCCTTCACTTACTTACATGACACGATGGAAAAAGAATTGGTCAAAATTGTGTATTCAGTAACGTATGAGTGGATAAAATTCCAGAAGCTGTTAGGAATAGACATAAGAGAAGATCTAATGTCATTAGTCATTTATGAATCTAGTGCGGAACTAAGTGACCAACTCAAACAGTTTGTGACGCTGTTTTTCAACAAAAACGCTGATTATCTTAAAAAGGTGAATCATGTCATGCTTGGTGACAGTATAATTACGAAAGTGATAAGAACGACAACCAAAAACCTCAATCAAAAAGAACAGATTGTGCTTAATAAGTCGACCTTACTCTCTTGTGAGCTTGATGATTTGTTAAGGTAAAAAATTAATTCATATGGTTTCTATCAACGAACAACAACTTGAGCTATATATGTCGCTGTTTCGGGGAAGAACGGATGTTTACGCGCGGCATTGGGAAAAAGACGGCCGATCTGGATACAGTCCGGCCTATGAGTTTAATTGGGATGAATTCATGGCGCATAAACAACGCGGTGGCTCGATGAAAGATTTTGAAAACAAAAAACTTATACCACTAACCAAGGAAGTCGTTAAAAAACATCTCATCGGTCAGCATGTCGTCGGTTTATATCCAATGCTTTCCGATAACACATCGTATTTCATTGCCGCTGATTTTGATGGCGAGAATTGGTTAAAAGACAGTAAATTATATATTCAATTCTGCAAAGAAGTTGGACTCTCGGCTTATTTGGAGCGATCGCGTTCCGGCAACGGCGGCCACGTATGGATTTTCTTTGCTGAAAATTACCCAGGTTATAAAAGTCGGCAAATTGCGCTTGAACTTATTCGTGAAGTTTTTGATGTTTCTGAATTTGAAAAAGAGATCAGCTTTGATCGTCTATTCCCCAATCAAGATACGTTGACCGGTGCTGGTTTTGGAAATCTCATCGCCTTGCCGCTTCAAGGTAGATCAGTCGCATCAGATAATTCGGTTTTCATTGATCCAAATACCAGCGAAGTTGTTCCCGATCAATGGCAATTCTTAAGTGCCGTCAAACGGCATACTATTTCCGAGTTAGATTCTATTCATGAATTACTTTTCTCTGATGCGGGCAAGCCGATTCCGAATATTCCAGTTAGCAGCGGCGTTGGTATTTTGGTAAGTAATCAAATTCAATTACGTCGATCAGAACTTTCACCCGCCCTGGTCCACTTTTTAAAAGAAGAGCTAAATTTTCTTAATACTGAATATCTCACCAAACGAAGGTTGGGGAAATCTATTTATAAAGTACAAAAATATTTTAAGTTGATAGATGAGAGTGGAGATATTGTTTCGTTGCCTCGTGGATTTTTGCAAACACTTGTTGGTTTTCTTAAAAAAAATAATGTCGTTCACATCATACGATTTGATATTCCTCGTTTTGAAGAAACTTCCTACCAAAGTCAGATTAATCTGACGTTGGCTCAAGCTTCAATTGTGCAAACAGTGAGAGAATGTGATCAGGGTGTTATTGTCGCCCCTTCAGGTAG
>JBBTZY010000158.1:0-7057 GCA_038061115.1 Patescibacteria group bacterium
TTCTTACGAACAACACCCGACAAAATGTTAGAATGTTAGTATAAAATACTCGTTTGATTTTAAATCAACGTAATTTCTACATTTTATAGTGATTCAAATCAATAGAGTAACTAAGGCGGATGGCTACTAGCAGAATTTTTTGCCGAAGCCGGATAATAAGGAACGGTAAACGATTTTTTCGTTGCCTTTACAATACATGGCAACGATGAATGAAAATTCATGATTTTTGGTCCCTCTTGTTGGTTTTTGATTTTGTGGATTAATATGCCAGCCCGGAATTGTTGTAAATTACAGCTTGAAGTTAACTTGAAGTACAGATATGGATTCCGGGCTGACAAGATTAGTTACAAAAAAACGAATACTGGCGGAGCTAACAACGCAGAGGTATCACAGCCGTTTGGTTGGCGACGTAATTATTCGTAGGTGTGCCGGAAACTGCTACGTAAATTACTACTGCTGGTGTTAAACGTGATACTACTAACGGGAGGACTAGCATCGAAGCGTGCGATCTTATTTTCACTCCTACGACGTCAGAAACCGCGTAACCTGAATTGGCTACGGAGGTAGAGGTTTTATTTACGACATTTTTTCCAAACCAAGGTGCGTTTGTTTTCATGCCTTGCGGCATACCTGAGCGTAGAATAATTCCTTCTTTGACCGATAAGCTGACCTGAAGTGCTTCGGAGGAATTAACAAAACCAGCACCGACAATCGGGGCGCAAAGGGCCATACCTCCTGTATTGTTTTGGATACGACAAGAAATATTTAAATCATTATAACCTAAACCGACAAGGTCCGAGCTATTAAGCTCACTTACTCCTTCCCTTGTACTCGGCACAATATAATTTTGAACTCCAGCGCAAACTTCGCGACAATCCATTGACTGAACGATTCCAACCACCTGCTGTTTCGACTTAAAAATAGTCGAGGACGGTGGAATCGCAAACGCAAGATTGGCGATGAACAATAAAGCAAGAATAATGACCGTGAGTTTCCTCATAGCATTAACTCCTATATAGTTGTAAAGGAACGGATATTTAATCCACGTGGCCTTTATGTATATGTAGCTTGATTAATTAAGTCCGTTTTTCTTAATTAATGTGGATAATACATAATATACTCCAGCTATATTTTTCGTCAAGGGTGTGGATAAGTTTAGTTAGAATTTAGAATATAGAAACCAGAAGTTAGAATTTTTGTGATAAATAAAAAACCCTGCGCCACAACTTATTATTCAATCCACTAATCCACTACGATTAATATTCAATCTTCTGCTATGTTGGATTGGTAAATATAGTTGTTGGCACAGGGTTATTGAAAAGATCAATTTGAGAAAAAAGAGCAATTTATTTTATACTTTAATCTTAGCACTAAAATAATTTAAGTACAAAAAACCGAACTATTAAGTTCAGTTGTCTTGAATCATGAATGTTAGAAGTACTTGTCTTAATTCGTAATTCTTGATTCTTTATTCAGAACAAATTTTATTTAACTGGAGCCCCGCCTTCGCGAGGATGACATTTATAATGTATGTAACAATTTATCAAAAATTAACTCACCAACGTTCCAACTTTTTTACCAGTGGCGGCATTTAAGACATTTACTTTATTCCATTTACAAACCAAAACTTTAAGGCCGTGTTTTTGGCAGAATTTAAGGGCGGACATATCCATTACACCTAATTTTTTCTTAATTGCCTCATTAAAACTAAGATATAAATATTTCTTGGCTGATTTGTTTGTTTTTGGATCAGCTGTATAAACACCATCGGCAGGACCAGCTTTAATGATTAAATTCGCTTTAATATCTTGGGCGCGATTTACGGCAGAGGTATCAGTGGTAAAAAATGGCTTGCCTGTACCGCCCGCAAAAATAACTACTCCTGATTTCAAAAACTTTTGTGCTTGACTGGGATTTAATTTATCAACTCCGGGCAAATCAAAACAAATTGGCGATTGCACAACTACTTTAATTTTACTTTTAAACAATCCTTGCTGTAAAGCTAAAGCATTTATCACTGTGGCCACCATGCCCATAAAATCAGCGGTAACTTCGTCCATTCCCCCGCCTTGATTGCGCTTCCGCCAAATATTTCCACCACCAATTACAATAGCGAGCTCTACACGTAAGGCGCGTAGAGCTCGAATAACATCAACTACTTCTTTTAATTTATTTAAATCAATGCCAGTGCCGGAATTACCAAGGGATTCGCCGGATAATTTTAGTAGGATACGATGGTAATGTGGTTTAATTGGCATAAAAAACTGTTTTAAATCCGAAGCACTAAATCCGAAATCCTAAATAAATCTAAAATCCTAAATTCAAATGTTTTAAACTTTTTTGGATTTTGAGTATTGGGATTTATTTAGAAATTAGATATTAGGATTTAGGATTTTTGAGAGATTGCTTCGCTCGTCTGATGACTCGCTCGCAATGACCCCACTTCGCTGAAGCTACGCGGGGCAAGCTACTCTTACTCTAGACTCTTACTCTTACTTACTACACACACTCGCGCCTCCGCTCAATCCAAACCGCGCAAACCTCTTTACTTTAATATTTTCCCCGAGTGTCGCAATCATTTCAGTAACTACATCACCCACGGTTTTTTTATCATCTTTAAAAAATGGCTGCTTAAGTAAACAAACTTCGGCATAAAACTTTTCAAGTTTGCCGGCAATTATCTTTTCTGCCATTTCACCACTCTTCCCTTGCTCGGCTAATTGCGCCACATAAACGGCCTTTTCACGCTCTAAAACATCCGCTGGCACATCGGCTGCTTCAATATACTGCGGATTAGCCGCCGCAATTTGCATGGCTAAATCATGCGCTAATTCTTTAAATTTATCAGTACGTGCCACAAAATCAGTTTCGCAGGCCACTTCCACCAAAACACCTAAAATGCCTTCACCGTGAATATATGATTTAATTAACCCTTGGCTGGTGGTACGATCACTTTTACCCGCCGCTACTTTCACGCCCTTTTGGCGCAACAAATCAACGGCTTTTTGTACATCACCGCCCGCTTCTTCTAGAGCGCGCTTAGCCGACATCATGCCAGCGCCAGTAATATTTCTTAAATTTTGGATATCGTTAATTGAAATGGACATAAGTTAAGTAAGAGTAAGAGCTTAGGGTTTTGTTATAAATTTCTAATAACTAATTTCTAAAAATGACTAATGTGTTTAAATCCTAATATCTAAATCTTAAATCCTAAATAAATCCCAAATCATAAATCCAAAAAGTTTTAGTTTTTAAGTATTAGGATTTTAAAATTTATTTGGGAATTAGACATTAGGAATTAGCCTGCCCGCCTAATGCCTCAAATAGTTTATGTTAGATAAATTATTTACAGCCCATACTATTTATAATTACGGTAATACTTTGAGGCCTTTGGCAGGCGGGGATTTTTTAGAGATTGCCACGTCGGCCTGATGACCTCCTCGCAATGACAATCGAGCGACTAAACTTTAACCACTGGTGCACTAGCTACGTCCTTCCCTTCTTTCACTGCTTCCGCTACCAATCCAACAATCATCTGAATAGAATGCAAAGCATCATCGTTGGCGGGAATTATATAATCAACCATTTTAGGGTTGGTATTTGAATCTACTACCGCTACCACCGGCACTTTAGCTTTAACTGATTCACGAATGGCGTGCTTACCTTCACGTGTACCAATTAAGAAAACTACTTGGGGTAATTTGGTTAATGTTCGAATACCACCCACGCTATCATTAAGTTTATCAAAATCTTTTTGTTTATCCAATTGCTCTTTCTTGGAATACTTTTCCCATTCGCCTCTAGTTTTCTCGCCTTCTAATTGATCAAGTCGGCGCAATAATTTTACAATTACAGAAAAATTAGTAAACACTCCGCCCAACCAACGTTCGGTAATATAAGGCATACTGCAACTTATAGCCGCCTCGCGCACGATTGAGTGGCTTTGTTCTTTCAAGCTCACAAACAAAACTGTGCCGCCCGCGGCCGCGATTTCTTTAATAAACCCTAGTGCTTTTTCAAGCGAAGCACGAGTTTTTTCTAAATCAATAATATGCACACCGGCCCTAGAGCCATAAATAAACTCTTTCATTTTAGGGTGCCATTTGGCAGTTTGATGGCCAAAATGTACGCCTGACTTTAGCATCTCGAGTAGAGATGGAATTTGGATTTTAGACATACCCAGAATATCAACTTCGCTACGCCAAAATAAAGCGTAGATCAGTTGCGCAGTTAATAATTAGATTATAATTTAAATTTGATAATGTAATTAAATACTTGTTTGGCGAAAGCTTAAGCGAAGTTGTATTACTGGGCATAAAAAAATACCTTCCTTTACTCCCCACCTAATTTTCATTTATGACTACCCAATAAATGCGGTAATTGTATCGACTAATTACATTAGCCAAACAATTTGTCATCAACAAAAATTAGATGGGGACTGCTACCATAGCTCTTAGCGGCTGAAAATCTCGCCCTGAGCGAAGTCGAAGGGCGGACAAGGAAACAGCCAAAACTATAGTAGGATTGATAAATAATAAGTGAATATAGTATATATTAAATTAATAAAAATGGCAAGCCCCTTGCCAAAAATCCCATAGTATACTACAATCATTTTGTATGTCCAGCAATACAACTTCGCCCAGTACTAGAGTCTTCGGACACAGTACCGGGCTTCACCTCTCCCCAATATCCTACTCTAACTAATTTTAATCTTACTAATAAACACAATTAATCTCTTAGTATCTGGGTTCGCTTAAGCTAATTTCCGCCTAACTAGTTGTTTTACTGCACTACCTAAATTTCATTATAATTAAATTATTAAATCTTCAACCAACGCTTGCCTAATTTAGGCGGAGCGAAGTTGATATTCTGGATATGAAAAAAGATACCCATCCAAAATATTATTCCGATGCTGTAGTCACTTGTGCCTGCGGTAACAGCTTTACCACTGGTTCCACAGTCAAGGAACTGCATGTGGAAATTTGTGCTGCCTGCCACCCATTTTTCACAGGCAAACAAAAAGTACTCGACGCCGCTGGTCGCGTGGATCGCTTCAAAAAGCGCGCTACCAAAACATCCACCACTACTGCCAAGAAAATAAAGGCCAAAGCTGAAGTTGTTAAAGCTGACAATTAAGCACTATCCTACTCCCGCTCCTTTTTTTAATTGCGAGCGGGAGTATTGTATTCGCAAATACCTAGAATATAAAAGTTAGAATCTAGAATTAGTGCTGTACTTATCTAAATTCGAAATTCTAGCTTCTAGATTCAAAACATATTATCCTTAAATTAACACCTCCTAAAACTTTGACGAACAAGTTGTGAGGCAATATCTATGACCAATCTTGACCAAAAACTTATCACCCTAGAGGAGAGGCAAGCTGAATTGGAAGCTAAGCTCGCGCAAGCTGATACGCTTACCAACCAATCCTTGCTGACCCAACTAAACCGCGAGTACACCTCGGTACGGGAGATTTTGGATTTGGCAGAAAAAAGAAAAAATTTAATGCAAGAGCTTGAACATTTGGAATCATCTGCTAAAAACGAAACTGAAGCTGAAATGAAAAATATGATTGTTGAAGAAAATATAAAAACCACTACTCATTTGGCTAAGGTAAACGCTGAACTAAAAGAGTTGCTTGAGCCATCGGATCCAATGGACGGTAAAAATATCATTATGGAAATACGCGGTGGCACTGGTGGCGACGAAGCCGCGCTTTTCGCGGCTGATTTGTATCGTATGTATACGCGCTATGCAGAAACTAAAAAATGGCAAGTCCAAATTATTGATTCTAGCCGTAACGACGTCGGCGGCTTTAAAGATATTACTTTGGAAATAACCGGACGCCGCGTATACTCTGATTTAAAATACGAAAGCGGCGTGCACCGCGTACAACGTGTGCCTAATACTGAAAAAAATGGTCGAGTACACACTTCAACTGTGACGGTGGCAGTACTCCCCGAAGCTGATGAAATAGATATGGAGATTAAACCCGAAGATTTAAAAATTGAAGCCAACACTGCTTCAGGACACGGCGGACAATCAGTTAATACTACTTACTCGGCCATTCGTATTGTACACTTGCCAACTGGTTTAACAGTGCAATGTCAAGACGAACGATCACAAAAACAAAACAAAGAAAAGGCGATGATTGTTCTACGTTCACGCCTACTGGCGCTCAAGCAAGAGCAATTACATAGTGCGCGCGACGCCTCACGCCGCTCTCAAATTGGCAGTGGCGAACGTTCCGAAAAAATCCGTACTTATAATTTCCCGCAAGATCGCCTAACTGATCATCGAATAAATCAAAACTTCCACAATTTACCGAATATTATGGAAGGTGGTTTAGAGCTTGTGATTGAAGAGCTAAAAAAAGAGAATCATTAATTTTAATTTATTTTATCACTTCTCTAGAGAAGTGATGCAAGAGTCGCCGCCCCTGCCTGCCGGTAGGCAGGTCGGTCTTCGGGTTTGAACAGTGCTCGTCAAACGAGCTGGTTCGGGCTATGCACAACTACCACAGCACGCCCGAACCGGACGCTCGTTTGACTTCCCTGCCTACCGGCAGGCAGGCGCTCTGTACAAACCCGGAGACAAGGGCGGCACTAATTTGATATTAACTCTGATTATAAGTTAAAATCTAGATTATCATGCTATTTACTGTTCAAAATCTTCTTAAACTAGGAGCTAAATCACTAAATAAAGCGTCAAATTCGAAAGATTTAGACGCTGAAATTTTATTATCACATATTTTAAAAATCAATCGTGCTACCATGCTTGCTCAAACCAATAAAACAATTTCTTATTTAACTGCTGGTCGATTTTGGTGGTTAATTTTTAAACGTCGCCACCATATTCCAATTGCTTATTTAACTGGTCGCCAAGAATTTTACGGCCATAGTTTTTTAGTTAACAAAAATGTATTAATCCCCCGCCCCGAAACTGAACTGCTTATTGAAATCGCTATGAGCACTATTCGCGCGAATAGTGCCTTAACTACAGCAATCGATATTGGCACAGGCAGTGGCTGTATTGCTATCACCCTAGCTTTAGAATT
>JBBTZY010000159.1:0-9923 GCA_038061115.1 Patescibacteria group bacterium
GCTAACCGCTAGTACTACGGTTGCAGTTTCAATGAGCTAAAGCGAGCCCTTGACACAAGATGGCATTTAGGGTTAAGATGAAATGAAAATAAAACTTTAATTTCTTAAATAAATAAACCACATTAACATTTCTATAACAATATAAAGGAAAAAGCCATGAAAAATTTGGCTCTATTTATTATGATGACTTTTTTGCTGACTTTAAATCTGTCGGCACAATGGTCTCAAGAATCAACACAAACTATACTTACAGGAGTCAATTTCTCTGACTCTCTGCACGGTGTAGTAATTGGCGATAGTAATATTATCGTTACCAATGACGCAAGTAATTGGTACGATGTATCACCCAATCCACACATCAAAACCAACGCCACAACCAGAAAGGGCACCAGCGAGGTTTGGGCAGTTGGAAACGGTATTGTCATTATGAGTGCAAATAGCGGCTCAACTTGGCAAAACATTTTCAACCCAAGACCTCAAAACAAATTTACCGATATTAAAACAAGCGGTAATTGGATATGGATTCTGGGAAACGATACCAGCGGTAACTGTACTATAATGGGTACAACTAACCGCGGTATTACATGGAAAGCCACACCATTAGGTAAAAATTATCAAAAAATGTTGGTGCTGGATTCAATCCATATTTGGATTTATGGTGATCGCGGATCTTTGATGGAAACGTACGATGCCGGCGATAATTGGATAAATCATCAGATTGATTCTACGGTTAATATTAAAGGTCTAACATTTAACGGACAGTTGGGATATCTAGTTGGTCAATGTATTTGTTCAGGATACCTTTACACAAATAACGGCGGCCAAACTTGGACAGGAATGAATTGGTCGGTAGTTCCCACTTCACTAGCTAATTTAAATTTCATGTTATTTGCTAGTACAATCGATACACTTGGCTCTGGAAAAATTATGACCAGTATAAATGAAGGTCTTAATTGGTCCGTCAGTCTGGCTCTTGATACTGGAATTAAATTAATTGACTTTTCTACTCCGGACACAAATAATTTGTGGGCGGTGGCTAGAAATAAAATTTACCATTACAGAAAACCACAACCTCCGCCACCTAACCAGAATCCGGTATTTATCGATGGACCTCAAAAGGACACCGTAATCGCAACTCAAACCTACGTTAAAATTTCATTAGCTTCCGATGTAGACGGAGATACTTTACTGTATTTCAAACTGTCTGGACCTGCTACTATGCTAACTGATTCAATCACCAGTCTAACAACCTGGCAAACTACTAAATCAGATACTGGTTGGCATACCATATTACATCAAGTACGTGACGACAAGGGAGGAACTGACCAACGTTTGGATAGTATTTTAGTGCTACCTAAACCAAATCAAGCGCCAATGTTCACACGTACAGGTAGAAAATACTTACTGTATATCGACAGTCTTTTTCAAGACACACTGTCAGCAACAGACGTAGATAGTGGTGATGTGTTGAGATTCAGTTACGATAACCATCCGGCTAGCTTCCAACTAGACTCGGTCAACGGCCAGATAAATTGGCAAACAGCTTTGTCAGATACTGGGACACAATCAATAAATTTCTATGTTTTTGACCAGAACAATGCCTACGCTGAATTAACTGATACTTTTGTGGTGATGACACGATCAATCTTGTGCCCTGTATTTCTACAATCTGTTGTAATTGATACAATTGCAATCGTTGGAAAAAATTATACAAGCGCAGCATTCCAGTCTCAAGATCCGCAAAACTATAATCTGACATATTCTTTGTCAGGCCCTGGTTTTCTGGGTATTGATTCAAACGGTACAGTCAGTGGTATACCAGCGATTCAAGATATTGGTTATCATTTGGTGTCAGGCGAAGTTAATAATGGACGCGGTGGAATTTCACGACGTAGTTATATGTTACGTGTTATCTCTAACGCCAACCCTCCGGTCATCATTACTCAGGTAACAAACACAAACGCCTACCCAGGTGTGAGATACGCAGCGCCATTAACAGCTCTATATGATGGACCAGATAGCTTAACTTGGTCTATAGTAAATGGCCCAACTTGGCTTACCATTAAAGATGTGGACAAGCGTAGTTGTGAAGTATTTGGCACGCCCAGTACTTTATACATAGGCACGGTTTATTATGTACAAGTACAAACTCAAGCTGTTTATAACGGCGGTAGCGATCAATATCATTGGCTTGTTTATGTGCGTGGTCCAAATGGAATCGGTGATGAACTTTCGCCAACAACATTTGCTCTCGCGCAAAACTATCCCAATCCATTCAATCCTGCAACTGTAATTAAATTTAGCATCCCGAATCAACAATTTGTAACTCTTAAAATTTATAATTATTTAGGACAACAGGTTACAGATTTGGTAAATGAAGTCACAGATGCTGGAGTATATTCAGTTAATTGGAATGCCGAAGGTTTACCAAGTGGCAGTTACACTTACCGCTTAATAACCGAAGGATTCATTGAAACAAAAAAAATGTTGCTGATTCGTTAGCAGCGCAAATTCAGCATGGGGGTTCTTTCCCTACCCACCATGAGAAGCCGAGGAGAAGATAGCAATATCTTTCTCGCTCGGCTTTTTTATTTTTTTCAAAATTAAATTCCACTCGTCTCTAATTATGTCCGCCTGGACATAATTAGAGGCGAAATATATTTAACTAAAAACCGTCTGAGTTTTATGTCAGACGGTTTTATTAATTTATTTGTTACCCTACTTTATAAAAAGAATAGTAAGGCGGAAAGCCCAAGTACTGCTATGGTATGCGCGATTACTGAATAATGTTGTACCTTAATTCTAATAAAAATATTAAGTAGCAAAGCCGCGCCGAGTGCTATCATAAAGTACATATAAAAGCGACGCACGTTGTCATCTAAATTACCTACGCTCACAAAACCAAATAATTTAGTAACTTTGTTTTCTGGTTCATTGAAGATATAGAATTTCTGAGTGGAAACATCAGGCGCTATCCAAGCCATAGTTTTACTAATCAAATGTCCGGCTACTCCCGCCGTTATAATTGAAAACTGTTCCCCGCTTGGATTTTGCAACTTTTTATCTACCTTAATCACACCCTGCCAAATATCCCCTTCTGTTTTTACTAAATCAGTGGTAACACCCGATAATTGCGCGGTAACATTACGCGCTTCAGATACTTTAATTTTAACATCAAATTCATCGGAACTAATTGGCGCAATCTTTAAACTATCAATATCTATTACTGGCTCGGGTATTAATACCTCCACAGCTTGACCTTTAACTGCTTCAGCCACTGGGCTTGGCGCGGGGGTAACTGCCACTTCGGTAGGTTTAGGTTTAGATGGTGCTCGCTTCACTCGAGCTGGAATTTCCTTTTTTTCTACCACTGGCCCAATTGGATCAGATAACGGTCGGCCAAAATATTGCGCCACAAAAACTGTTTCCACGCCTTCAAAAATTCCACGCGCCACACCTACACCAATTTCGCTATATTCCGGCATAGTAATATTAGCGCGGTGAGTAGGTGAAGCCATCCAAGCATCTTGCAAACCTTCAGATTGCGTAAAATGCACGGCTAAATTTTCACCCGCATATTCATAAAAATATTGCGCGTTTAAAATAAAATCCCATGGGGTTTTACCATTTGGACTAGTGTGCGCAAAATAACTCGCCTTTGCCATATCATTGGCTTTGGCTTCCGCCGCCACATTAAGTTTTGAATTCATCTTAAGTTCCCCCAAGCCCAAATTTTTACGAGCTTGATTGGTAAGTGCTAAAACATTGTCTGGTGTAATAGCACTAGAAAATAAACTGGAAGAAGGCAGTGCAAGCGGTAAAAGCAAGGCCCCTACTTTCACTAAAATTAAAAACACACTATAAAATACCAAAACTTTGTGCTTCAAAGCGTGAGGATGATGATTATTGCCACTATGCGGAATAAATTTGTCTTTTATATGACAAAATAATTTCCCGCCTATTTGCTTACATTGTTGTTTAATATTGTTTGAAAACATAAGAAAAGATTAACAATATATGATAGCTTAAAAACGTTAATTTGTCAACCCACACACCAAAAGCACTATGATTTCTTATTTTGTTATACTAGTGCTTTGGTGTGGGGTGTTCGCACAAATAAATATTAAAATAATACAATATAGTAAATACTATGGGCTCCACACTAATTAAATATTACCCTATTCAATAAAAAAAGAACAGAGTTGGTTAACCCCGTTAGAAGCTCCCGCAAACACGGGGAATTTTGCTTCTAACGGGGTAAATACCAACCCTGAACTCTTAACTACCCTCCAAATTATTCAACAAACATTTTTAAACTTGGGTTTAGGAAGCTTTGTAATTGGGCAATTATTGGCTTTTCCTCTAAACCATATTGATTAAAAATCGTACGATTGTGTTTCTTTACCATACCTTTACTGTAGCGTCCTGATTTATAAACTTTGATTTTGCTATCACTTGAATTATTAAACTCCAACTTCTTTTCAGCATCAAATTTTATAGTTGGGTTAATTTCCTCTTTAACCTGTGGCACTATCATCCAAGGATCATAAACTTTTACCTTAATCTCGGTTGTTGCTGTGGCGCCTAATTTATCAGTGGCGGCAAATGTTACATAATAATTACCGGATTTGCCATATGAATGCTCAAAATTGTAAATATTATTTAAATGAATTTTATCAGCTTCTGGAGTTGTAAGCGATAAAGTTTTTGTTTTATAATCACCCCAATCAACTATCACATTTAAATAATCACCATCGGGATCACTGGCCTGCACCTTGAAGTTTCCAATTTTATCAACCATTAATGAATTAAAATTTGGATATCCTACCACTGAAATTTGAGGTGGTTGATTATATCGCACTGGTACAATGCCCGACACAAAAACTGTTAATGAGGCCTTGGTACTTAAACCATCTTTATCACTCACCGTAAAAGTAATAGTATGTTCGCCGGGAGTTTTATAATCATATTTAAATTTGCCGGTTTGAGTATTGAATATTGGCGCCATACTTTCGGCTTTGTTTTGTTCAACTGTCATAAATTCACCATAATCAACTGAATAATTTAAATAACTACCATCTGGATCATAAGCTGTAACACGCCACTCCCCTGTTTCACCAAGCTTTAAATTAGTTGGGCCACCAACACCCGTAATTACTGGTGCTAAATTTTTAATTTTTAAGCCGCTAATTTGTACTGGTCGACTAAAGGCGTAAATATCTTTATCTACTACTTGAACTTTAATCCTCTTTACACCTTGATAATTAACTGACAAATCTTTTGGTATCACCCATTCATAACTGCCGCTATTTAAAATATTATCGGCAATTACATATGGCATAAGAGCAGGCATTTGCGGACAAGGTGCTTGAATACAAACATTCATTGTTTGCTCAAGTGTAAGCCGTATGCGTTCATTACTTGATACACCATTACTTTGCCAAGCAATTTTGTAGATTCCACCTGTTAGCCATTGCTCACCTGCATAAGGTGCGTACACTTCAAGCCAAGGCGCATAAGTGGTGGCCGAGGCCATTTGTGGGGCAAATTGGCTAAATACTAGCCCCAAGGTTGCGAGCGCTAAAGTAGCGCGAGATATAAAATTCTTCATATATTGTTCCTTTCTGGCTTCACAAAATAGTGAAGACAAAATATTTATAAAAGCGAAGAGTTTAACCCCTCCGCTATATAAAACGATATACGAGAATAATTCTTACACTTTTATACTCCTCCCCTCATTAGGGGAGGCTGGGTGGGGTAAATAAAAATTAACATTATTTTCCCCTCCCTAACCCTCCCCATAAAAGGGAGGGAATTGTTGTGAACTATACTCTATCTCCCACTAGCTTCTAAACTACCCACTTCAGCTTGCAAAACCGCCTGATAGGCCTCTAAAGCCGCTTGGTACGACTCACTGTAGTCACTACCTTGTTTAAACTCTATTTCAGCTTTTTTCTGCTCAGATTTATTGATTAAATTTTGCGCCTTAACCAATAAATCAGTCATTTCTCTTAGAGAGCTATCTTCTGTGGTACTGGTTTCCAAATTAAAACTCTTAATTTTTGTCCGCACTAAATCAAGTTTATCATCCACTTCTTTAATACTCGCTTGCCATTTTACAATGGAAATAGCTGACGGCGCCGTTATACTTTGTGACGCTGAACTACCATCACCATCTTCTGGTTTTTTGTCATCGTTAAATTCTAACTTAATTCCTGAATTATCTGATTCTGATTTTTGCTCCAACATTTTTTCATAAGCAATCCACTGCTGAGAATTAACTTTACCTGAATCATCCACTGTTCTTAATTCAATTGGTGCAGGTAATGGGAGCCCTAATTCAATTTTATTTGCCTTCGCCGGCGCGGATTTTAAAGCTATATTCTTACCCGATAAATTAAGAGTAATTTTATTTTCCGCCGCCGCGGTTTGCTGTAGAGCTTTCAAAATATTTAATTGCGAAATCTTAATTGAATTTGATACAACAGGCATAGTTAAGGTTACAACACTACTATCATCTAACTTATTATCTTCATTTGATTCTGGCTTTTTAAATGATAACTGCGTTAAAACTTTTTGATTATCCACCAGTTTTATTCTAAACTCACTAGCAATTTCTGAATAATTATTATTTGATTCATTATTACCCGACAAAACAACTGATACCTGCTCAATATTTTTAGTATATTCTTGAAGCGTGTTTTCTACCAACTGATCTGACTTTTTAAGTTGAATCAATTTTCGAACTTCACCCAAACGGCGATCAGCTAAATTAAGCTGCACTTTTGTTTTACCCAAAGACGTTACCGATAAACTCAACCTTACTTGTTCAGTGGCAATTTTAACTGGATATAAAAATTGATCGGGCAAACTAGCTTGGGCCGCAAGCGCGGTACTACCCATAAATACCAAAACTACCAAACTAGCTATCATCGGCGTAGTTTTAAGCCAAACTAAGCTAAATTGCCAAGAAGTAACTGAAGGTTTTTCACTCCAAACACTTGGGTTATTATTTTGATAAGCAATTAAATTTTGACGCGCCGAAGCCAGCCAAGCCGAATCGGGCTTGGCGCCACGCATCTTTTTTAACCATTTTCTAACTAAAATTGGACTCATACTATTAGTTTAAAATTGTTAGTCATTAGCTCGAAGTTTGTTTTGGCCACTGGTTCTTCGCCATTCGTTCCTAGAATTTTAACTAGTGGCTAGGAACTAGTGGCTAATTCGACTTATTAGCCACTAAATCTTTTAAGTGTTTTAGGGCTCTATGTATAATAACGTAAACATGACCACTTGTCTTACCAAGTAGCTCAGCAATATCGGCAATTGATAAATCATCAACATAACGCCACAGTAGTACTTGTTTATAAATTTCCGGCATTTTATCTAAATGTTGCCTCAGCATATCTACCTCAATTTTTACATCTACTTCAGTACTATGCGGCGCGGCTGGCTCAACTAACATATCATCCAAACTAATGTCGTGATGATTGCCTCGGTAATGGTCAATAATCAAATTATGTAAAATCCGATAAAGTAGCGCTTTTAAATTATCTACTGGATTAGCGCGATATTTATCCCAAGCTTTTAAAAATGTTTCACTCACTAAATCTTCGGCCAACTCTTTTGAACTCACGCGAAAATAAGCATGGCGCCATAAAGCCGGCGCCAACTTGTCGTATATTTTTAGAAAATCTTGTTCAGGATTAAATTCCGCCACAAAATATTATTTCAATTTAAAAAGAGATATTGTTTATCATTAATCTACTCATAAAAAATGGCGAATACAACTATAACTTAATAATGTTTTCTATTTAACTTTTTGGGATATGAGAAATATGATAAAAATTTTATTTCTTATTCCGCCAAAATCTTTCAAGTGATGGCAATGTTACCTTTCGTGCATACTCTTGCGAACTTTCTGATTTTTTTGAAAAATCAATTTTATTCGCTTCATCTTTACTTAGACGATGGTGGTCAAATAAGTGATGGTGTATTGGGCAAAGATAGAGATAATTTTTTTCATCATTTGGACCGCCTTCAGAACGAGGTATGATGTGGCAAAAATGAGTTACCCTATCCTCACCACAAACCTCGCAAGGCCTATATTTTTTATGATGTGAACGAGCTTGTTTCTCTAAAAAACTTCCAATTGACGGTGGTGTACTTGCCAAGGGAATTTTGATGCCAAACTTATTTTCCAGCTTTTTTGCACCAATCCACGAGTCTAACAAAGCAACTACCTTGTTTCGTAATTCAACTATATCATTATGTAAATTCATATCTAACCTAGAATATTTTTCAAAAAAATTAGAAAATAAATCATGTAAATCTCTGTGAAATTCATAAGTATCATGATGAAACTTCCCATACATATATTTGGGCGGTTTTCTTCTTTTCATAAAAATAAAATTATTATCTTATTTTTCGTAATCTCATATCCTATGTTAGCTGATGTGCCATTAAATTTTATTCTTTAATAGTTTTTCCAAAAGCCATTTTTAATAAATTCGCAATTAGTTCCTTATTTTTTATTAAATCTTGTTTTGATATTCTAATTCTGTATCTATTCCATTTATTGTCATATTCCATTAAATCTAAGCTGGCATCTTCAATTAGCTTATCTGTTTCCGCTGTCTGTTCTAGCCTTATTTCCATTGTGGTGTTTGATTTTTTCGGTCTAAAAATAACAAAATTATCAGGTTGCCCGTCTTTAGCTAATCCAACATAAAATTTATTATATTTCAACTCATAACCGCTAGTAAATTCATTTATCATAGCTACCAGCTCATCTGCTAGAGCCACTGTTTTTGCAGTACCTCTTTTTTCCCAATAGTTTCTATCGGTAGCTTCTTTAATTTCGTCTTCTTCAACCAACCCAAGGCTAACTTCATTTAAAACAGTAGTAAAAGTTAGCCAATGATCATTTCCGTTTTTGTAAGTGTCCATCTTTATTGCAATTAACGGAATTGAACCATTGAAGATATTTATAACATTTAGAAATCTATTTGTTATATCCTCAGCAATGATAACGGCACAGTGATCATATTGCGGATATCTTTTCTTTTCAATATCCCAGTATTCAATAGTTCTAATAATATGGCTCTCATCTACCTTACCAAGCTGTATTTCTACTTCGTATCTTCTTTCAGAATCAGGGTCTTGTAATAATAAATCTAATCTCCCAGCTTTTGGGTGAATTCTTTCTTTGTCTTTTAATATCAAATCACCCAAGCCTAAAATAGACGGATCATTCGCAATAATTTCTTGTATCCACTTTTCAGTTAAAATTGGATGATTAACTAAATTAACTTTTTCCGGTCTGATTAGATTTATTTTGTCATTCATATTCTTTGGGTTATTTATTAAAAATGGCTTTTAAAATTTAATGGCATTTCATCTAACCCGTTACTATACCAAGTAACTGGAAAATATGGTCAAATTTTATACAATACTTGAAATTAAATTATAATCTATTTTAATTTTTTGATGTTAAGGATAAATTTGTTTGCCGTCGTCGTCTTCAATAATAATGGCATTGGTCGGGCAGGATTTGGCCGCTTCAATAATTAATTTTGCTTCGGCTGGTAAATCTTTAAAATCAGTTAAGTCGCTAGTAGTGCCACCCGCAATTTTTTTAAGCACAGCTTTACCTTCGTCATCCAAATCAAACACTTCGGGTAGAAGTGCTACACACGAAGCGGCGCTGATGCAGAGATCACGATCGACTTTGACACGCATAAAATTTAGAAGTTAGAATCTAGAAGCTAGAATTTAGAATAAAAAGTTTTGGGATTTGGGGCTTGGATTTTGGGAATTTTTAGAAATTAGGAATTAGTCATTAGTGATTTTAAGAGATTGCCACGTCGCTCGCCTTACTCGCTCCTCGCAATGACGCAAACGTCAATGACTAGGAAACAGTG
>JBBTZY010000160.1:0-1106 GCA_038061115.1 Patescibacteria group bacterium
ACCGATGAAGTGGGTGTATTTAAAATGGAAAGTACTGTTTTGCAAGAAGTAGCCAATCCATCAAGTTTATTTTTAGCCGAGCGTCATGCGGGTGCCGGCGCGGTGGTGACTTGCTTAATGCAAGGTTCGCGCGGACTACTGCTGGAAGTACAAGCTTTGGTAAGTCATTCACGACAAAGTTATCCGAAAAGATCGGCCGCTGGTTTTGATTATAAAAGGTTGGAAGTATTACTCGCGGTTTTGGGTGAGCGGGCCAATGTCAAATTAAATTGGAGTGATGTGTATGTGAATTTAGTAGGTGGATTAAAATCGCGTGAACCAGCGCTTGATTTAGCCGTGTGTTTGGCAGTGGCTTCGGCTTATTTAAAAAAACCAGTATCACGCGAGGTAGTTATTTTTGGTGAAGTTGGCTTGGGTGGTGAAGTAAGACCAGTGGCGGCGACAGATAAACGTTTAAATGAGGCGGCGCGGCTTGGTTTTACCGAAGCCGTGCTACCGCCACTGGGGGAAGGCGTTAAAGTGCCTAAAGGAATTATGGTGGTTGAGATACACAATTTAGCTGAGGCGGTGGAATGGATGAAGTAGTTTTTAAAATCCGAAGCACTAAATCCGAAATACGAAACTATTTTAAATAAAAAAAAGAGCCGGCAGTGGACTTGCCGGCAATAAGTTGGGTTAGAAAATTATTTAGGGAATTTTATTTTCCCTTCATATTCCAGATCAATCAGTTTTTGTAAAACCTCTGTTTTTCTGGTTTCATTAATCCGAATTTTCCAGCCAGAGATATCATTTTGTTGGGTGCGGGCAATTATAGTCGCCAGCATTTCAGGATTAGTTATTTCGATTCTGCTAGATAATTTTGGAAGAATTTTGTGTGATTGGCCAAGTCGCGAATTGTTGTGGCCAATATGGATTGTTGGTATGGCTATGTCAATTCTGACCATTATATCGTTGCCGCCTAAATTACCTAGTTTTCTATAATCAGGTGGCAGTTTGCTAATTCTTTTTGGCATTTGTTTTTTTGGTTTTGATTTTGAATATATAGTGAATTATTTTGGTTTTTTAAACAATAATGTTATTTTTTTGTTAAGGTTCAATATAATAAC
>JBBTZY010000161.1:0-8760 GCA_038061115.1 Patescibacteria group bacterium
GGCACGGGTCGATACTTTTTCTATTAACTCCAACTGCGTGCTATTTGCTATTAGCTATTTGCGATTAGCTAAATTGGTTGGGATAGGATTCGAACCTATGAAGCCACGAGGGCAACTGGTTTACAGCCAGTCACGTTTGACCACTTCGTTACCCACCCCTGACTTAAGTCAACCAACAACCAATAACAAACGACACGCAACTCACAACTAAAAGTTGTTAGTTGATAATTGTTAGTTATTAGTTGTGAAAACTGGAGCCGTTGGCCGGAATTGAATCCCGTATAACAAACTTTAGTTTGTATCCGGGACACCGCCGTCGACCTACTACCAATACGGATTTCGTCTGCCCAGAGCCGTTGATCGGAATTGAACCGATGACCTACTCCTTACCATGGAGTTGCTCTACCAGCTGAGCTACAACGGCTCTGGACAGACGAATCATCCTTATATAAAGCTTTTACCTATCTCATTATAAAACATTTAACTATTTTACAAAATTTCCAATTTTACTAGGTAATATTAAGCTGCTGTGCCCCGTTGATTCCACCACAGTGGAATTCTACGGGGAGCTACAACGGCATAATTACAATTTCTTAATGGTCATTTTTTTGTTTCTTTGGCGATTTGTTAAAGCTCGAATCGCTTGCGCAAAATCTGCTATTTTTTGATTATCTGGATTAGTGGTCTTTAATCTATTTAAAGCTTCCGAAGCTTCAATTAGTCGCCCATTTACTATACTGAGTTCAATAAAAAAGTCAAGGACTTTTGGATTATTTGACTCTAATTGAAGTGCAGCTGATACTTGCACTAGGGCACCCTCGCTATCACCTAAATCTTCTAAAACATGGGCTAGTTCTAATCTTATTTCTAGTGAATTGTTAAATTCTAAACTCTGCTCAAAAGCTGCGCGCGCCTCATTTAGCAATCCTTGCCCTAAATTCGCTCGAGCTAAATTAAGATAAGCTGTATTATCACCCTTAGTTATTAAATACTCAAGTACCTCCCGCGCTGGTTCAAAATCACGCTTCGCTAAATAAACTTCGGCTAAACTTTGGTAAAATTCTAAACGACCGGGTTCTTTAGCAATCGCATCAAGTAGATACTGCTCGCTTGATTCATAATTACCCTCCTTAAGCGCCTTAATTGACTTTGATTTTAATTCGGTAGCCGCTACTTGGGGCGACAATTTATGTTCAATTTCCGCCACTAATTTATTTTCCAACCCTTGCCAATATTTATTGGCATTTGGTTTAGTTATTTTTGATACTGGGGTAGAAATTTTTTTGGTTAGGGTTTGCACAAAACTACGTGCACTACGCATTAAACGCATTTGAACTAATTTATGTTTAACTTCTTGTTGATTAATATCAACTACTAATTTGGGGTTAATCAATTTTAAAATTGACCACTTGCGCCATAATAACCCAAGTAGGCCTAATATTCCGAGCCAAAATAAAATACCTAAAATCAAATCTAAATTCATATTCATATTAATTTACTGATTTGATTTTTTTAGTTACTAATTTCGCAATTTTTTCAATTATCGGTAACATAATCACCCGTGGATCATATTCATTTTTTTGAATTTGTAACTGCTCGTGTAATCCACCCAAATAAGCCAAACGAATTTCAGTATCAATATTAGCCACTGTAGCGCCTAGCGATTTAGCTTTTTTCAATTGTTCAACCGGTACACCAGAAGCACCATGCAAAACCAAGGGCAAACAACATAATTTATGAATCGCTTCTAAACGCTCAAAATCAATGGTTGGTAATTTATGAAAAATTTTGGCTGGACCGTGCAAGGTGCCAACCGCCACTGCCAAACTATCCACACCAGTTAACTTTACAAATTCTTGGGCTTGTTTTGGATTGGTCATTAAATCAGCTGCGGCGTGCAAAGTTTTAAAATTTTTATCAGGTTGTAGTGCGCCCACCTCACCTTGCACTATCACATTATGTTTCCGAGCTAATGCTACTACTTTTTTAGTTAATGCCACATTGGCTTTGTATGACAAAGCCGAACCATCTATCATCACTGAAGAAAACCCAGCTTGAATTGCCTTAGCTACTATTTCAAAACTATGACCATGATCCAAATGCATAGCGAGTGGCGCCGTAATACTTTTATCCTGCACAATTGATTCGATAGTGGCCACAATTATTTTAAGGCCAAGATAATTTATTGTTTTCTCACTCACTTCAAACAAGGCAGATGATTTCGCTGCTGTTACCCCACGCGCAATTGCCCAGGTCGTTTCGGCGTTTATGGTATTAAAAGCAAAAATTAATTTTTTTTGATTGTAGGCTGAGGTTATTATTTTACGAGCGTGAAGTAACATAAATAAAAAGGTTAAATTTGTTTTAATAATGAAATAAAACGTTTGGCTTCCAAACTAGCACCACCTACCAACACGCCATTAATTGGCGGAACATCATGCACAAAAGAATCAATATTGGTTAAATCTACACTACCACCATAAATAATTTTTATCTGACTATCTACTGTTTTTTTAGAGAAATGATCAAGTAGCGCCCGATTTATTACTTGTGCTGTATGCTGAGCTTCCACGGGCTCTACTGCCTGCCCTGAACCAATCACCCACACTGGCTCATAAGCAATAATTAATTTTTGAGCTCCAGATAATGTTAAACCATCGAGTGCTTGATTAACTTGCCTAGCCACTACCATATCTTTTTGTCCAATTTGACGCTGGGCAAATGTTTCACCTACACATAATACTGGTACCATATTGGCCGCCACCACTCCAGCTACTTTTTGTTGAATCATTACATCACTCTCACCAAAATATTGTCGCCGTTCAGAATGCCCCACAATTACATAACTCACGCCCAACTCTTTTAAAACTTCGGGTGATACCTCGCCAGTGTAAGGGCCGGTACTTTTCCAAAATACATCTTGCGCGCCCAAAATCACACCCGAGCGTTTTAACACCTCACCCACAGCTTGCAGCGCTGGAAAACTAGGCGCTAAAACCAACTCAAAACTATTTTTGAATTTTTTATATTCTTTAACCAATTGTTTCGCCGTAAACACACTATCCTTAATAGATAGATTCATTTTCCAATTGGCGATTATGAGTGGATATTTTTTGGACATAAAAATATAAATTTCTAATTTCTAATCACTAATTTCTAAAAATAACTAAATTGTTTAAATTCTAAACTCTAAATCTTATTCATCAGAACACTAGAACATTCAAACATTAGAACATTATTAATAAAAAACTTTTCTGTTTTTATGTTCTAGTGTTCTGATGTTCTAATGAAAAACTCTTACTCTTACTTAATAATTCTACCTCATTCTCTCTGCCCTAGCCAACTGATTACTTTGGTCACATCCTCCACTCTACTTCCCGCTTCGGGCGCATTGAGCAATGCCACAATATACTCCTTATTATTTTTAAATTTAATTTGAAAAACTATACTACTCCCTGCTTCTTCCAGATAACCTGTTTTACTAGCTACTACTGCATATTTTTTTGATGGATTTATTACCAAGCGATTAGTATTTTTAATTGTATGCCACTCACCACTACCAGTTTTAAATTTTATTTGTGGCAGACCTGATAATTTTTTAAGTAATGGATTTCGCCATGTATTTTGTGCTAAACGCGCAATTTCGTAAGCTGTGCCAGTGTTATCAGGTAAAAGTCCGGTTGAATCGGCAAAATTAGTTGATTTAAATTCTAACTCATCAGCTTTTTGATTCATTAAACGAATAAATTCCTCTGCACTATAATCAGATGCTTCTGCCAGTGCGGCCATAGAATTATTAGCTGAACCAATTAACCCAGAGGCAAGTAAATCATAAATTTTTACCGGCTCACTATCTTTAACGCGCAAATAACTAATGCTGTCACCACGCGCTCGATAGTATTTTAATAATTCGCTATTGCTTGACGCGGTCATTTTAAATTGATTTTGTAAAGGGAAATCTTGATCAATTACCAAACGCGCTGTCATTAATTTTGTTAAACTAGCCAGTGGTAATTCCAAATCTGGCTCTAATTCACCTATCACCTGCCCCTCAGGCAATTCCAAAACTACTGCCCCCAAACTAGCTAATTCTAGTTCTTCTAAATTATAGGGGGCTGTAAATTCATCAGAAAAAAAATAATTATCCGCCGATAAAACATTAACGGTTTGGTGAATAATTCCCGGCCAAAAAGTAAATAAAATCGCCAAAACTACGGCTGATTGCCAAAGTTCTGACTTAAATATATTAACTTGAAGTTTCGGCCAGAATTCTTTCCAAATTGGCGTGTTGAATAAGTTCTTCATATTTAGGCAACTCCTTAATATCTTTAAGCCCTAAGTATCTTATAAAATCCATGGTTACTTTATATTTTGGCATAGTGCTAGATGATTCTTCAGTTTCAACTAGCCCGCGAATTTGTAAGTTACGCAAAATCAAAGCACAATTCACGCCCCTGATTTGTTCGAGCTCGGGCTTAGTAAGTGGTCCACGATAAGCCACTACCGATAAAGCTTCTAGTTGCGGACGAGTAAGCTCACCTAATTCTTCTTTTTTTAAAAACTGACGCACTAAATTGGCTTGCTCGGGCGCAGTAGCTAAAACTGCTTCTCGGTCGTGAATTAAAACTACTAATCCACTTCCAGTAGTTTCATAACGTGATTTTAATTGTTTGAGACCTTCTTCTACTTCGCCTGACTTCACTTCACACAGTTCTACCAAACGCTTAAAACCCACCGGCTTACCAGCGGCGAATAAAATGACTTCTAACTTTGCGATTAATTTATTATTAACTTCCATAAAAATAGTCAAAAAAAATATCAATTACTCTCTAGAACCCTAGAACACTTAAACATTAGAACATTATTAGTAAAAATTTTTTATTTTAATGATCTAGTGTTCTAATGTTCTGATGAATACTATCACTCCTACTAATACTTATCTCTTCAAACAACCCATTTTGCTCCACACTCACTTCTTTTTGTTTCACAAGTTCAAGTAGCGCGAGAAACGACACTATCATTTCGGTTTTGTCTCTAGCTTTAGTTTTTAAATGTTGCCAAGTAAGTCCCGCGTGATCTTTTATAAAATTCCTTAGGTGCTCAATTTTTTCTTTAAGTGAAATAGCTTTTTGTAAAGTAATTTGCGGTAATTTAATAATTGGTTCTAAAATTGCCAAAATTTTCCGAAAAGTTTGTTCTAAAATTGAAATATCTAAACCAGACGGTGGTGGTGAAAAACGTTTTAATTCCTCTAAAATAATTGATTTTTCCCGAATATATTCAATTTGTCCCTGCCGCCATAGTTTATCAATTTTTTGCCCTGCCTCCAAATAGGCCTTAAATAATTTTAATTGTTCTTGCAATTCCTTGGCTTCTTCTTCGCCCCCCAAAGCTAGTCCTGGTAAAAGTAAACGCGATTTTATAAGTAGTAATTTAGCGGCGACGACTAACCAATCTGCAACTTCCGCCGGATTTAATTCTTCTACCTGCGCTAAATATTTTAAATATTGATCACACACTTGTGCCAAAGACACTTCCGATATATCAAGCTCCTCCTGCTCAATCAGCTGGAGGAGTAAATCCATTGGCCCTTGCCATTTTTCTAAGGTAATGTTATACATTTAATAGTACATTAACAAACTAACTCACCACTAACATTAATATTATGAAAATCAAAAAAATTTTTTACAAAGATCCCTTATTCTCCTACTATGCATTAGCGATTGTTACTATTGTGATGGTCATGATGGGAATCGCTTATGTAAGCAGAAATCCAATAATTTTTTAAGTTTAAGCAAACAAAGCTTTAACAGGCAATCTTCATTAAAAGATTGCTTTTTTATTTTTTCTTCTTCGCAAATACGGCCAAGGTGCCTTCTACTACTTTTAATAAATCTTTGGTTTTGATGTGAAGTGATTGTTCAAAACTACCGGCTTGGGCCACCACTTTTTGCGCCTTCATTACTGCCTTATCAACGTAGACCGGGATTTTATGAAGTGGGCCGTGAAAAGCTGACAAAGCGCCCGGTTTTATTTTAAATAATTTTACCATTATATTTTCTCGGTCAATATCTACTACTTTAGCGCCAAGCACTTTTTTTAAAATTTTAAAATCTACCTGATGCGAGGCTGGTAATACCAAAAGCACATGACCTTTATCTACTTTAACCACTAAAGTTTTAGCGACTTCAGTTAATTTCTTTTTTAATGTTTGCGCCAAATCATAAGTAGTGAACACTTTTTTGTGTTCTAAAATATCGTGCTTAATTTTATTTTTCTTAAGAAAATTAGTAACCTTAGCTGGAATTTTCATAGTTTTAGAATTTAGAAGTTAGAATCTAGAAGCTAGAATTTTGGATTTGAGATTTATTTAGGATTTAGAAATTCGGATTTAGGATTTTAATACTATTACCTCCTAAACCACTCTGTCACTGGCAAACCAATTGCCGATAACAAAAATAAAACCAAAGCGGCAATCAGCACAATAATAATTACCCGTAAAACTACATGGGTTACCACTTTTAAAATTAAAAGTCCAACAAAAATTAACACTAATCCCAAAACCCATGATGGTATTACAATCCCAAAAGGTAGGGTAAAATTATTGCCAGCCAATTCACCTAAGGAAGTAAGCCAGCCGAATATTGTATCGACGATAGACATAAAATTTTTTTAGTTAATAAAGTTTAATTTATGACATTAGATCACTAGAACATTAGAACACTAGATCATTAAAACAAAAAAATTTTATTAATTAATTTTCTAATGTTGAAGTGTTCTAATGTTCTAATGGCAACTCTTACTAACTTTCAGCGGTAATTTTTGTTGCTCGCCAAGTAAGCGACGAGTAGTGCGACGCCCAACCACAGTTAACTTCACCTCTTTAATATACCATTTTTGTGGGGTTCTTACACCATAACCAGTAAGCAACCCTTTATTAATTAAACATTCTAAACTTTTAGTAATAATATTCACCAAATCGCCTGCCTTAGGTCTTAATTTTTGCTCATCATAAAAGTGCACAAAAATACCCCTCTTGATAATCTTCGGCGGTATTCCATAACACGCCTTTAAAATATATTTTTGTAATGGCGATAAGCGCATGGTAGACACTAGCAACTAGTTCCTAGCCACTAGTCAAACTTTGACTTAACTTATTAAGCATCTTCATAATTTGATCTAATAAATTACCAACCTTCAAAAAATCTTGTTCTTTTGCTAATTCTAATTTCTTAGCTATATAAACTTGTGTCTCTAATTCAGATCCAGAAGCAAAAGCTATACGAACAAAATTTCTATTATCGGGCATAGTACGACGCGCAAATCCCTCTGCTATATTAGATGGAATGGAAATAGCCGCACGCCTCATTTGTGAAGTAATGCCATATTGTTCATTTTTGGGAAATAAATTTGTAAGCTTATAAATTTCTATTACCAAATCACAAGCCATTTGCCAAACCTTTAATTCACGGTAAGAATTCATAGCAATACGATGTTAGTTGCTAAAAACTAGGAACTATTGGCTAGTTGCTAGTGGCTAACTACAATAACTTCGTTTCATTAATCACAATCTCCAACTTATACCCCAATTTCGCGGCCGCGTGGCGGCAATACGCCATACGTTCTGCAAAAATTTCAAAATATTCCATAATCGGCGAATGCTCGGTATCAATCATCAATCGCAAGGCAATAATTTTATTTTTATTATCCACTGTTAATTCATTTTGGGTAACGGCATAATTTACACGGTCGTGAATATCTTGACTTAAATTTGAAGGCCGCGTATCAAACACGCGCGATTGCCTAACATCTGATTTATCGGCAATCACAAGGCAAGCCACAATTGGACCAGGAATAGTAATATCTTCTTTGTCGTGATCGGCAATGGCTTGCATAATAGTAGCTACTTCAGCGGGATCGGCTTGGGTAGAAAATACTTGCCCAAAAAGCAAAGCGCCCCAATAATGGTGTTGCGTGCGACCTAAAAAATTTCCCATATCGTGACACCACCCGGCAATAGCTGCTAGTTCTTGCTCTACTTCTGACAAGCCAATTGATTGTGCCAATTCGCGCGCGCGACTTGATACAATTTCTGAGTGGCTCGTTCCGTGATCGGTGTAACCAATAGCTTGGGCATAAATTTCCGTTTGGCGAATGTACTCCGCTACAAGAGGATTTGATTTAACGCTAGAAAGTGTTATCATAATTATTTTCAAATAAAATACTAAAGTGGTTTACTCGCTAATCTAATCGTCTCGAATCTAGAATCAAGAATTAGGAATCACGAATGTTAGTAGTACTTATCTTGATTCATAATTCTTTATTCTTAATTCGGAACACATAGGAATTATCAATAATAATTAAGTTAGATGTTAATTTTTAAACCAAGTTCATTTAATTGTTCCTGAGTTACTTCCGATGGTGCGCCCATCAAAGGATCGCGTACGTCGCCTGTAAGCGGAAAAGCAATTACTTCGCGGATATTTTTTTCGCCACACAAAATAGAAACCAAACGATCAAGGCCGGGAGCGATTCCACCATGCGGCGGCACACCGTACTCAAAGGCCTCTATCAAATGACTAAATTGTTGTTTTTGCTCAGCTGAAAAACCAATCAAATCCCAAATTTTTTCTTGCACCCGCGGATCATAAATTCGCAAACTCCCACCACCAACTTCCAAACCATTCAGTACTAAATCGTGTTGATAGGCTTTCACTCTACCAGGGTCGGTTTCAAGTAATGGTAAATCTTCTTCTTTCG
>JBBTZY010000162.1:0-2012 GCA_038061115.1 Patescibacteria group bacterium
AACCAATAACTAAATTTATGGATATAATTTTAAACTCTCGCGGGATTGGGTTGGTAGTAATACTGGCTTTGATTTTGGCGGGCGCGAGTTCGGCTGTTAGTTATAATTTGGGATATGGAAAGGCATGGCGACAAAGTCAACAAACAACGAACAACCAACAACCAACAACTGAAACAGAAAATGATACTGAGATTGCTTCCGCCTACGACAATGCTTCGGCGGACAAGTCGTCGCCTGCGGATGAAGTAAATGACAACCCCGTACAATCTCCTACTGGCGATAACGGGGCAATCACCCAACCAATTACTTACACTTTAAGCGGCACGATTACAAGCACAACTAAATCATCTTTTGTTTTACAAATGCAAAGCGCGAGCAAAAATGGCGCACCAACTACTTTGCGAGCCGGAAATTTTACCATCAACTACACACCCCAAACTAAAATTGCTGAACGAACTACGACAGTGGTTATTCCGTCAGCCGGTGGTGCGCCTAAAATTACCACTGTAACCAAAAAAATTACTGCTAGTACTTTACAGAGCGGGCAAACTGTAACTGTTACAACTAATGCGGAAGTTACTGGGCAAGAAATAGCGGCCAGTGAAATTGTAGTGGCGAAAGTGGTGAGGAAGTAGGTTAGGGTGTAGGGTATAGCGTGTAAAAGGTAGTTATTAATTTTAAATTTACAATTTTAAATCAATTTTTAATGATTAAATTTTAAAACATTTAGTCATTGATTAAAAATTTAAAATTAGAAATTAAAAAATCCTCCGCCTCACCTAAATCTCCCGGCCCGCGCTTGACGCTGTCCACCCTCTTTAAAAAAGAGGGAATAACTATTCTCCCTTTAAAAAAAGGGAGTGGCCGAAGGCCGAGGGATTTATTTCGGATTTTCAGCCTTCGCAGCCGAAACTGCTTCGGCGAAGTATGCTCGAATTTCGATATTCGGATTTAAAAATCCCCCCGATGGACATCGGTGGGATTTTTTACCCCACCTAACCTCCCCTATTGAGGGGAGGAATTTTTTGGGATTTAAAAACTCCGACGATGAACGTCGAAATTTTTTGTTATTCTTTAAAATTAAACACCAGCGTTCTTTCAACTTTTTGAATTAATAAAGTGTTGAGTGTATTTTTACTAATAGAATTTATAATTAGCCAAATGAAAATCGGGCAGAATATTATCGTGGCCATACTCACCAAGTGGTGTATCGGTTGGGTTGCCATGAAAATCCGAGCCGCCAGTATAATGAATTCCCTGCTCTTGAACTATAATTTTGAGTTGTTTTATCTGTTCATTTGAAGTGTTATTATGATAAACCTCAATGCCAGTCAAGCCAATTTTAAGCAGATCATATATTTCCGCTTCAACAAGCGAACGAGTAACAACACTGACTGATATAAAAGGGTGCGCAATAATCAAATCACTGGCGACATATTTTAATTTTTGCACTAACCATTCAACCGTCACACCACTCCTTTCCACAGCGCAGGGTAACCCTGGTGCTTGGAACTCATAATAAACATCTTCGGGTTTAAATAATTTTCCGTGTTTTTTTAAAAAAATGTTTTGGTTAAAACTATTGGCGCAAATATCAAGGGCCAAGGTTAATGTAACTGGTTGTTTATCAGTTGGCACTAAATCAGCGGACACATATAGCCCCGCTTGACGAAGCAACTTGATGGCTTCCATCATTTCTTCGTTTTTTTTACATCGTACTATCTCATTGCGTTCTTTTAATACTTTCGCCACTAAACTAATATCAAAATCATAAGCTAAAATGTGGACATCATTATCATTATACTTAGCGGTAAGTTCAACACCAGGAATAACTTTAACTTGGGAATCATTAAAATATTCGATTAACTCTTGCACGCCATCAACAGTTTTATGATCAAGCTAATGATTGTAATTGGGTTATGCTGTCTAATAAAGATTAAGGTTAGAATTTTGCATCGAAATAGAAGTCAAATTTGATCCAGGACTAGGCTTCACTTCATTGTTTGACACAT
>JBBTZY010000163.1:0-4527 GCA_038061115.1 Patescibacteria group bacterium
AGGCCTACCTTCGGCAATCAAATCTACGCCGGCCATTTCATCGCCCCCTTTTATTTTAAGCCCACGCACGCCCGCGGCCGTGCGACCCATCGGGCGCACTTTAGCTTCTTTAAAACGAATTGATTGACCTTTGGCCGTAACGAGCATTACATCGTCGGTACCGGTAGACATTTTTACCCACAACAGCGAATCACCATCTTTCAAATTAATCGCAATGAGACCCGAGCGACGAACATTGGAGAAAGCATTAATATCAACTTTTTTAATTACACCGTGCCGAGTAACCATTATTAAAAATTTATAATCACCACCAGATTCCAGCGACATTACTTCCGATACTTTTTCTTCAGGTGCAAGTTGTAAGAAATTCACTACTGCTTGACCTTTGGAAGTGCGCGAAGCTACCGGCACTTCATAGGCCTTGAGTTGAAATACCCTGCCACGAGTAGTAAAGAATAATAAATCAGCGTGAGTGTTGGTGGTAAATAAATTCTCGACTGCATCTTCTTCTTTAGCTGACAAACCAATCACACCTTTACCGCCTCGCCCTTGCAATTTGAAAGTATCGGGCGGCAAGCGTTTAATATAGCCATCGTGGGTCAAAATTACCACTGTAGCTTCATTTGGAATTAAATCTTCTTGGGTAAATTTATCTACCGCGCCAGCAAATACTTGAGTTTTACGCGGAGTAGCAAATTTATTTTTTATATCTAAAATTTCTTGCTTAATTACGCCTAAAATTCTTTTAGCGCTACCTAAGAGTTCTTCCAATTCTTTGATTAACTTTCTTTTTTCTTTCAATTCTTCTTCTACCTTCAAACGTTCTAGGTTGGCTAATTGTTGGAGCTTCATTTCCAAAATCGCCACTGCTTGTCGTTCGGAAAGTTTAAATTTCTGAATTAAATTAATTTTAGCATCTTCGCGGTCGCTTGATTTTTTAATAATAGCGATTATGCGATCAATATCCTCCAGCGCCATTACCAAACCTTCTAAAATATGAGCGCGGTCTTTTGCTTTTTGTAATTCAAATTCAGTGCGCCGGCGCACCACTTCTTGGCGATGCTTAATATAATATTCTAGCACCGCTTTAAGTGTAAGCACGCGCGGTTGAATACCATCAACTAGTGCCAAACAATTCACGTGAAAACTAGTTTGGAGAGCAGTTAATTTATAAAGTTGATTTAAAATTTTTCTCGGGTACGCATCTTTTTTAAGCTCTACTACCACGCGAATACCATCTTTATCAGATTCATCGCGCAAATCGCGAATGCCTTCAATTTTTTTATCTTTCACTAGTTCTGCAATATGCTGAATCATCTCGGCTTTGTTCACTTGATATGGCAGTTCAGTAGCCACAATTGCAAAACCATTTTTATTTTCTACAATCTCGGCTTTTGCGCGCATTACAATAGAACCCTTGCCGGTAGCATAAGCAAGTTTAATATCTTCTTTATTAAAAATTTGTCCAGCCGTTGGAAAATCAGGACCTTTAACAAATTGCATTAAATCATCAACGTCGCAATCAGGATTGGCTATTAAATGTACTATAGCATCAATCAACTCGCCTAAATTATGCGGTGGAATTGAGGTGGCCATACCAACCGCAATACCCATTGTGCCATTTAAGAGTAAATTAGGCAGCCTGGCCGGCATAACAGTTGGCTCTTGATGCGAGCCGTCGTAATTAGGTCGGAAGTTTACCGTATTTTTTTCAATATCAAATAATAACTCTTCGGCAATAGCTTTTAATTTGGCTTCGGTATAACGCATAGCGGCCGCACTATCGCCATCCACTGAACCAAAGTTACCTTGGCCCCACACTAATTGTTCGCGCATAGCAAAATCTTGCGCCAAGCGCACCATAGAATCGTAAACTGCCACATCGCCATGAGGATGATATTTACCAAGCACTTCACCGACCACGGTGGCAGATTTTCGGAATTTAGCCGTGGATTTTAAACCAATATCCCACATCGCGTAAAGAATACGGCGATGTACGGGCTTTAAACCATCACGCACATCAGGCAGAGCCCGTGAAACAATTACGCTCATGGCGTAATCAAGGTACGATTCTTGCATTTCGGTAACAATTGGCCGCGCCTCCACACGCTGGGCGACGGGGGTGGCTTCGGGAGTTATTAAATTTGATTCCTCTTTTTTCTTCATAATAATGTTTAGATTAGTCATCAGAACACTTGAACACTAGATCATTAGAACATTTTATCAATTTTTTGTTTTTATGTTCTAGCGATCTAATGTTCTAATGAAAATATTCACTTAACTTCCACACTACCAAGCTTCTCCTTTATATAACCGTAAATACTAAAACTCTCTACCGTATCAGCTTTTTTAAAACTATAAACAATGCTAAAAATTCCCAAAATAATCACTAAAATTACAGCTAAAAAAAATAAAATCTGCGCACCAGTAAATTTGGTTGATTTAACGACTGGGTGTTTAGTTAACTGAGGATGATGATGTAATTTAACCATTGGACACATATTATTTAAGTTCCAATTTCCAAATCCCAATTTCCAATAAATACTCAAAGTTTTTAAAATTTTCAAAATTTAATACTTTATTGGGGATTGGATCTTGGGTCTTGGGTCTTGGAAATTCTGATTGGTGTCTATCATCAACAACCGTCATCACGCCTCACAACTAATCAACGTGACTGTTAAAATCTAACACCCCAAAACAATCAGTTTAGTTTCTTCCACTGGCAAATCTTTCTTAACTACTTTTAATTTTTCCTCTAGTTGGGGCTTCAACCCAACTTCCTTTACAAACTTTTCTACTGCTTCCAAATCAACCTTAAGGCCGGGTAATTTATAATGAATCGGAATTACAATTCGTGGCTCAATTTCGGAAACCAATTCGGCCGCCACCTTAGCCCCAATCGTATAAACTCCACCCACTGGCAAAATTAAAATATCCACACCTTCCAAATACGACATTTGTTCGGTAGTTAAACTGGCCTGACCAAAATCACCTAAATGCGCCACAGTTAAACCTTCGCTTTCCATTAAATAAATAGTATTGGGCCCGCGCTCCGCACCTTGCTTATCATCGTGAAAGCTAGGAATGCCATAAATAAAAACACCTTTTACTTCATACTCACCCGCGCCGGAAATAGTAAAAGGGTTACCACTTACACCTTGGGCATAATTATGATCATGGTGGTCGTGTGTAATAGCTAAAATATCCCCACTTAATTTGGGGAGTTTTAAACCGATTTTAGCTGAATCATAAGGATCAAAAACAACTACAACTTCGCCATTGGAAGTTGGTTTGGTTTGAATTTTAAGGCAAGATTGCCCGAACCATTCTATTATCATACCCAGAATATCAACTTCGCTCCGTCAAAATAAAGCAGATGTTGATTGTATAATTAATAATTAAATAATGATTAATACTAGATAATATAATTAAGAGAATTATTTAGACGGGAGTTAGCTTAAGCGAAGTTGTATTACTGGGATAGTATGTATTTATCTTAGCTAATTTTTCTATTTTAAGCAAGCGCTTGGCACATCTAAAATTTGATATATTTTTTGACACAATTTATAAGTTTTATCATAACTTAACAATCCTAAATACGACTGCACCACCCCATTACTCGGCTCTTCATTAATCCGCTTAAACATTCGTCGCTTGGTAGTAGTCCTTAAAACACGATGTTGAGGAAAATGCACCCAACCCAACCAATCAACCCCACTGGCTAAAGTTTTAATAAATACTTTATCAGGATGGAGTTGTAATTTTAAGGTTTGATTTAAAAACTGGGATATAACTGGTAAAATGTTGGCTAGATAACTTTTGTCGTCTGATAATATTACAAAATCATCAGCATAACGCAGATAATACTTAACTTTTAATCTATGCTTCACAAACTGATCAAATACATTCAGATACACATTGCAAAATAATTGCGAGATTAAATTACCAAGCGGTAATCCAACGCCTAACTTGCCTGAACTAAAACTAGTAATTACTTGGCTAAGTAACCATAAAACACCTCGGTCGGGAATGTACTCTGATAAAATTTGTTGTAAAACAAATTGATCAATACTAGCAAAGAACTTTTTAATATCACATTTAAGCACCCAAACTGTTCGAGTTTGATTTTGACTTACCTGACCAGACAAAGCACGAAAACGATTTAGGGCCTTATGCGTACCCTTGCCCAAACGACAAGAGTATGAATCGGCAATAAAAGTTTTATCAAAAAATGGGTAAAGTTGTTGGTAGATAGCGTGGTGTAATACTCTATCACGCACACTGGCTTTATGAATTATTCTGGGCTTGGGATCGGAGATAGTAAAACACTGATAACCACGATGTTCATAAGTAAACTGGGTTAAATCCTGATGAAGCTCTATAATATTATCAAATAGTCGTGCATCAAACTCTTGCACATCTGGCTTATCTTTTTTGCCACGTCTAAACGTAGCCCAGGCAGTTAATAAATTATCTATACTAATTAACTCACTATATTTATGACTCAATTTAATTTTCATATACCCA